>JAIFNK010000098.1 GCA_020047775.1 Akkermansia sp.
AGCACAGGAAAACCGTGATGCCACGCTCCCGCAGCTTGAAAATCAAATCCCGGATCTGCCGCGAGCCGATGGGGTCCACCCCGGCTGTCGGCTCGTCCAGAATCACCAACCGCGGCTCCTGCACCAGTGCCTGGGCGAGGCCGATGCGTTGCAGCATCCCCTTCGAGTAGCCGCCGATCCGCCGGTCGCGGGCACCTTCCAGATCCACCATGGCGAGCAGCTCGCTCACCCGGTCTTCCAGGACTTTTCCCTTCAAGCCGCAGAGTTTGCCGTAAAACCGCAGGGTCTCCGCGCCGCTCAGGTGTTTGTAAAAATAGGGGTTCTCCGGCAGGAAACCGACGTCGTTGCGCGAGTCCACCTTCAGCGAGTCCTTGCCGAAAATCGCGCAGGTGCCGGCGGTCGGAGCGACCAACCCTAGCAGCGCCTTCATCGTCGTCGATTTCCCCGATCCGTTCGGCCCGATCAGTCCGTAAACCTCGCCCGGCATGATCCGGATCGAGACCCCGTCCACCGCCCGCAACATCTGTTTCTTGAACGACGTCCGGAAGTCCTTGACCAGGTTTTTGATTTCAACAGCGGGAATATTGTCGGCCATCCGTAGAGTGATCTTTGAGCAGCAGCGCCCGGCTGGCAACGGACAAATTCGGCAAATTTCCGGGCCACTAAGGAGGCACCACACTCTTGTGGTGCTGGCGGATACAAGGGCACGCCACTTCACACCCCAAGTCCTTAGTGATGTCCTCGCCACGCTGGCGGGCCAGTGAGGTGCGCAAAAAACTGTAGGTTGCTTGCAATAAGAGGAGTCTCAGAAGGTATTGGATACGTTCGCCTAAGATTCCGTGAAGGATTCATTTTATTTCTCCATAGGATTATCCCGTTCCCCCACAAGCGCTCCATTTCTTCTTCGGTCAAACCGGGCGGGAACAGCTCTGCTCTGGCTTTTTGGTTTAAGATGCGACGTCCACTTTCGTGATTCAGTCTCGGGTTTTATGATTTTCATTTTGTCTGGGATCTTGACTTGGGCTGTCCAGTTCTAGGGGAACCATCAAAGCCCACCTGCCAGAAAACCGCTGACTAATTGAAATTTTGGCAAAGCGACCCGTAAAGCTACGCTCCAGGCAAATGATTTCTCCTCCAAAACCTCCTGATTCCGCCTCCTTCTGGCGTGGTCCTGTGATGTTTCTTACCCGAAACCACGCCCAAACCTACCCCCCTTTTATTCCATCCGCTTTTCTCCGCCCACCCGTCTGGACCAACGGCCTTTCGATGGCATCCCGCCAGAGCGGATTCTTTGCAAGGAAAAGTATATTGGCGGCCTTGATTGTCTTTGCTTTGCCATCAGCACTCCTAGCCGTTGACTCCGATAGCGACGGATTGGACGATTCCGTGGAGACCAACACCGGGGGTTACGTCTCGACGACCAATACCGGTACAAACCCGAACAACCCTGACACCGACGCCGACGGCGCGGGGGATTGGTATGAAGTCACCGCATCATTCACCGACCCGAACAGCAACACCTCGAAACCCAAGATTCCCTATCCGCTGCCCGATCCCGACAGCTCCACCGGTGTCACCAATAGGCCGGTCAAGGTGTATATCCTGTCCGGCCAATCCAACATGGTGGGAGATGGACTCGTCACCGGCACGGCACTGGGTACGCTCGATACGATTACGAAGCAGCAAAACAAGTTTCCGAATTTGCTCGATGGCAGCAACGGCTGGACGAAGCGCAACGACGTGCTCTACCGGGGATTGATCACCGATTTCTGGACCGGTGACGGCAAGTTGACCGTGGCGGACGCGGGCGGCACGATCGGTCCGGAATTCGGCTTTGGCCATGTCATGGGCTACTGCCACGATGAACCTGTGCTACTGATCAAGTCGTCCCAAGGCAACCGCGCATTGGGCTGGGACTACCGTCCGCCGGGCAGTCCGCGTTTTGATTACACCGACGGCTACACCTATGCCGCATACGGGGAGGGCCCCGCCGAACGGTGGTTAACCGGCACTGCCGTCCCAACGCCGGGAGGGTGGTATGCTGGCAAGCAATTTGATGACTGCTTCCTCAATGAGGCTGATATGGGACCTGCCGTATGGACAACAGAGGTCAGCTACCCTGTGAATTGTCAGGTGCGCCGTAACGGGGTGACCTACCTGAGCAAATCCGCCCATACATCCACTACGGATACGGAGCCGGGAGTCGGCACGCAATGGACCACTTACTGGAGCGTCTATTCGATTACCAACGTGGTGGACATTCTCGATAACTTTGCCACCTACTATCCATCGTGGTCCGCCCAAGGTTTCGTGATCGCTGGCTTCGTATGGTGGCAAGGAAATCGAGACTTTGCTGCCGGGACGAACTTCAGGCCGCCTTATCCCATGAACTACGAGGCCAACATGGTCCAATTCATCAAGCAACTGCGTGGCTACTACGCCACTCGCTATCCAGGCAAGTGTTCCACCACCACGCCCTTCGTTCTGGCCACAGGTTGCGGAGATCCTCAGACATCAGGCAATGGGCTGATAGTCGCCAATGCGCAGTTGGCTGTCAGCGATCCGGCCAAGCACCCGGAGTTCGCCGGCAATGTCAAAACCATGGATACCCGCAACTATTGGCGCGAGCGATCCGTATCCCCAGCCAACGCTACCTCTCACTACCACCGCAACGCGGAGACTTACATGCTCACGGGCGACGCCCTCGGCCGCGGCATGATCGACTTGGAGGCAAGCGCTAGCTACGCTTCGTGGCAATCCACCAACAGCACCACCGGCGCGCTCGACCAAGATCATGACAACGACGGTGTGGCCAACGGCATCGAATGGTTCCTGAACGGTCCCAGCATTTCTCCCGGCTTCACCACGCTGCCCGGCGTGACCGGCACCGGCAGTGCCTTCAGCATCACCTGGAACAAGGATGCCACTTACATCGGAAGCTACGGTGCCGGTTTCGTCATCGAAACCTCCGAGACGCTCACCGGCATTTGGACGCCCGAGGCGCTCGCACCAAACGGTGCAGTAACCATCACTGGCAACAACGTGACCTACACCTTCCCGTCCCTCCCCAGCACCCGTAAATTCGCCCGTCTCAAGGTGATAGGACCGTAAACGGGGTCAGGCCAAAACGGGATACCAGTCCGCTCAAAGAAGGAGAAATTCCGGACTCTGATGCGGATGCAGGAGAATTTCACGGGGTGTCGGGTGCTGTCCTATTGCCTGATGGACAACCACTTCTATCTGATGGAGGTTCCGCCGATGGAGGAGAAATGGCCCAAGGCGAGCACGGCTTCCGGAGGATGGACGGCGGACAGGCTGATCCGGAGCCGGGCGGTGCCGCGGGGAACGGTGGGATAGCGGATGGCGGGCACCAGGAAGCCAGCTTGCTCAAGTGCCGAGGCGGCGGCGAGGGCGGCCTCATTGCTGCCTAGCACCTTGGGAATGACGGGAGTGGATTGATGAGAAAGGCGGGCGATGTTTTCCTGGAGTTTCGCCCGGAGGGCCTTGCCCTCGGCGGAGCGGATGAGGGCGAGCGAGGTGATGGCGGCGTGGGCCAGCGCGGGCGGGGGAGCGGTGGAGTAAATGAACGAGCGGGCGCGGTTGGTGAGCAGGGCGATCCAGTCGCGCGAGGCGGCGAGGTAACCGCCGGACAGCCCGGCGGCTTTGCTGAGGGTGCCCATTTGGAAGGTGATGCGCTGCTGGAGATTTTCCTGCTCGGCGAGGCCCATGCCGTGCTCGCCGAGGACGCCGAATCCGTGGGCTTCGTCGAGAAGCAGCAGGGCGTCGTGCGCTTCCGTTAGCCCGACGATTTCGCGCAGCGGGCAGAGGTCGCCATCCATGCTGAAGACCGATTCGGTGGCGACGAGGATGCGGGCGGCGGGATGTTTTTCACGGGTGGAAACCAGCAGGCGCTCCAGTTTGACAAGATCATTGTGGGGAAACACCCGGAGGGTCGCGCCGGATAGGCGGGAGGCATCGACGAGGCAGGCGTGGGAAAGTTTGTCGAGGAACACAAAATCCGCGGTGCCGACGACGGCGGGAATCACACCGAGCGCGGTGGCGAAGCCGGAGGAGAAGGTGAGCGCCGCTTCGGTCTGCTTCGCGGCGGCAAGGGCGTTCTCCAACAGTTGGTGCGGCGGAAGGGTGCCACAGACGAGCCGGGATGCGGCGGAACCCGCGCCGAACCGCTGGATTCCCTCGACCAAGGCCGCCTCGATTTCCGGATGCCGGGCGAGACCGAGGTAATCGTTAGACGCGAAATTCCAGAGCGTCTTTCCATCGCGGACGACTTGGGGACCGGTCGGGGAGTCGAGCGGGCGTTGGCTGCGCAGCAGTCCCTCGGCGGCGAGCTGGCGGAGAGACTCGGCGGGGCTGGGCATCAGGTCTCGGGGAGGCCGGTTAGGATCCGGAGACCGGGCGTTCGAGCGCCCAGGCCAGCAGTTTGCTGGAGTCTTTCCAGACGTTCGGGGTGTTGGATTTCAACACGACCACGATGACGGACCGTCCGTTGAGCGAACCACTGCAAACGAGGCAGCGGCCGGCCGCATTGGTGGTGCCGGTTTTCAAGCCGTCGCAGTAGGGGACGGTTTTCAGCAGTTTGTTGGTGTTTTCAATGAACCGGGTGCGGCCGTCGTTGAAGCGGAAGGTAAAGCCCTTGGTGGCGGTGAATGAGCGGATCAGCGGACTGCGGTAAGCGGCGCGCGCGGCGATGGCCATGTCGCGGGCGGTCGAGTATTGGCCGGCCTGGGGTAGTCCGTTCGGGTTGATGAAATTCGAGTTCCTCATGCCGAGCGAGGCGGCTTTTTGGTTCATCAGGGCGGCGAAGGATTCCTGACTGCCGCCGACATCGCGGGCGAGGGCGCGGGCGACGTCGTTGGCGCTTTTCACCATGAGCACCTTGGTCAGTTCGCGGCGCGGATAGATTTCACCCGCCTTGAGGTTGAGATTGGTCGGCTCGCAGGCTCCGTCAACCGCCTGGATGGTGACGGGTTTGTCGATGTTTCCGGCGTCGAGCACGCAGAGGGCGGTGACGATTTTCTGGGTGCTGGCAACGGCGCGTGGCAGGTCGGCGTTCTTGGCGTAGAGCACCCGGCCACTGACGACGTCGATGACGATGGCGCTTTCCGCCGCGACGGGTGGCGGGGCCTTGGGAGGAATGGCGGCGACGCGGACCGGTTGGTCACCCACGACGGGTTGCGCGGACTGGACGCGGGCCGGTTGGGCGCGCGGTGGTGGATTTCCGCCGCAGGAGGTGATCAGCGCTGCCGTAAAGACGAGGGCCAGAAGGTGAACACAAGACAACCGTGACATGTGGCGATTCTCGTCTCGTGAACCCGCCCGATCAAGCCGGGAATGAGGGGATTGGAGGAATGTCAACTTCACGGGGTTTTCGGTGGAAGCAGGCTGCCGTCCATTTCGCCGCCGGGTTCCGGCAGGCTGGGCTCCATGAAATTCACGGGTCCACCGAAGAACCAGAATCCGCGTTTGCGGGTGTTTTCGTAGGCGAGCGCCCGTTCTTGGCCGGTCGGGAGTTTTTTCAAGTCCTTTTCCCGGACTTCGACGACCTTGACGCCCGGCGGATTGATTTTGTCGATCGCCATGGTGGAGAGTTGGGCGACCTTGGAGGTGGTGGCTGTCGTTGTTTCCCGCACGAATGCCAAGGATCCCGTGCCGACCTTGCTGACCGTGGCGCAGGAGACGACTCCAAATGCAACCGCGAGTAAGGGGAAAAGGATGGCCCGGGAGGGTTTCATAAATAGCGAAGACAGACCGGCATGCTATCATGTCGCAGCCTGCTGTCCAATTTTCCTTTCAGGTGGGAAACGATCGTGGACGCAGGATCAGATTCCAAGAAAGTTGCGGATGAGGCGCAGGCCGGCATCCTGGCTTTTTTCCGGGTGGAACTGGCAGGCGAAGAGGTTTCCCGACTCGACGGCGCCGGCGAATTTCTGGGTGCCGTGGGTGGTTTCCGCCACGACGGGCGCGGGGTCGAGCGGCTCCGGGAAATACGAGTGGATGTAGTAAAAATACGGATCCGCGCCGAGGTTCTGCCAGACGCGGGTGTCGCCGCGGGTGGCGGTGGCGGAGTTCCAGCCCATGTGCGGGATTTTCAGGCCCGGCTCGTGCTGGAAGCGGCGCACGGTGCCGGGCAGGATGCCGAGGCCGGCGGTTTCCGGGGACTCCTCGCTGCTTTCAAAAAGGATCTGATAGCCAACGCAGATCCCGAAGTAAGGGCGGTCCTCGGCGATCCAGTTCTTGAGAAATGGGGCGAGGCCGCGTTTTTCGAGGCGCTGCATGGTGTCGCCGAACTCGCCTTGGCCGGGCAGCAGCAGGTGGGTGCTGTCGCCGATTTCGTCCGGGCTGGCGATGATGACGGGATTCTGGCCGAGCGCGCGCAGGGCGTTGGCGACGCTGCGCAGATTGCCGCCGCCGTAGTCGATGATGCCGGTTTTCACAACGCGTCCTTGGTGCTGGGGATGCCGATGACGCGCGGATCCTTCTCACAGGCGTCGCGGAGGGCGCGGGCCAGGCCCTTGAAGATGGCCTCGGCGATGTGGTGTCCGTCGCGGCCGTAGAGCAGCTCGACGTGGATGTTCGCCCGCAGGTTCGAGGCGACCGCGCGGCAGAATTCCTCGACCAGGGTGAATGGCATGTTAGGGGCTGATGGAGTCCCGGCCGGAGCGCGGAATTCCAGGTGCGGGCGGTTGCTGAGGTCCACGACGACGCGGGCCAGCGTCTCGTCCATCGGCAGGTAGCAGCAGCCGTAGCGGCGGATGCCTTCCTTGGTGCCGAGCGCCTCGCGCAGGCAGTCGCCGATGACGATGCCGGTGTCCTCAATGGTATGGTGGAAATCCACCTCGATATCGCCGACGGTTTTCACCTTGAGATCAAACAGGCCGTGTTTGGAAAACAGCGTGAGCATGTGGTCGAAGAACGGGATGCCGGTGTCGATGGTGGAAATCCCCGAGCCGTC
>JAIFNK010000226.1 GCA_020047775.1 Akkermansia sp.
AATCAGGCAGTTCTTGATTTCGACGGACTGGCCGATATGGCACTTGTCGCCGATGCTGGTATTGCCGCGGATATAACAGTTCGGGCCGATCTTGCAGTGGTCGCCGATGACGACGTTGCCCTCGATGAAGACGCCGGGCAGGATGCGGCTGCCGAGACCGAGGTGGAGCGTGCCCTCGATGACGGCGGACGGATAGATCTCGCCATGGATGGAGTCGCCGGTGAGGGTGGAGACGTAGAGTTCATTCGCGCGGAGGAGGTCCCACGGGTAGCGGATGATGAAGGAGGTTAGGGCGGTGTGGGTGCTGGTTGGATCCGGGGTGGAGCCGGTCCAGGCGAGCGGGGTGCCTGCGGAGTCGGTGAGGGTGGATTTGCCGCTGGCGGAGAACGCGGCCATGTCGGCGGGTTCAAGCCAGGCTTGGGGGTGAAACGTCAGAGGACGAGTGGGCGAGACGCCCACTCTCCTTGAGTGCTCGGCGAGCGGGATGTTGGCGATGGGGAAATCCTCGATTTTCCGGGTGGGGGAAAGCGGCCAACAATCTGATGGGTCGAACGACATGGGCGGTTATTGTCCGATTTCCTCGTGGATGGCGGTGGAGAACTTGCTGACCCAGGAGGTGACTTCGGCGAGCTCGCGGTGCTCGACGAGCACGCGGATTTTGTTCTCGGTGCCGGAGTAGCGGATCAGGTGGCGGCCGCTGTCGCCGAACTCGGCGGTGGCTTCCTGCATGAGTTTTTGCAGCTTGGGCAGGGTTTCCAACGGCGGCTTGGAGGGCACCGGCATGTTGGCGAGCTGGGTGGGATACTCGTGCATGATGGCGGCGAGCTCGGCGAGCGTGGCCTTGCGGTCGATCATCATGCGCAGGACCTGGAGCGCACTGAGGATGCCATCGCCGGTGGTGACGTGGTCGCCGAAGATGAGGTGGCCGGAATTTTCACCGCCGAAGGAGTAACCGTTTTTGCGCATGCACTCGATGACGCTGCGGTCGCCGACGGCGGTGGTTTCAACCTTGATGCCGTGGTTTTTCATGGCCTCGATCAGCCCGAGATTGCTCATGACGGTGGCGACGAGGGTGTCGTGGCGGAGTTTTCCCTGCTCTTTCAAGCCGATGGCGCAGAGGCCGAGAATGCGGTCGCCGCTGACGACCTGGCCGCTGGCGTCGGTGAAGATGACGCGGTCGGCGTCGCCGTCAAAGGAGATGCCGAGGTCGGCCTTGTGTTTGCGTACGAGTTCGCCGGCGGCTTCCGGGTGGAGCGCGCCGCAGCCGTCGTTGATGTTGAGGCCGTCGGGCTCGTTGCAGACGGTGATGACCTCTGCACCGAGTTCCTTGAAAATGAGCGGGCCGATGAAATAGGCGGCGCCGTTTCCGCAATCGACGACGATTTTCAGGCCTTGGAGGGAAATGTTGTCGGCGGTGTGCTTGGCGAACTCGATGTAACGGCCGCGGGCGTCATCGATGCGGTGGGCCTTGCCGATTTGGGCGGGCGGCAGCGGGGCTGCCTCGGGTTCGTCGCCCATGATGTGGCGCTCGATGAGGGCTTCGAGGTCGTCGGAGAGCTTGTAGCCGTCCGGACCGAAGATTTTCATGCCGTTGTCCTCGTAGGGATTGTGGGAGGCGGTGATCATGATGCCGGCGACAGCTCCCATGGATTTCGTCAAGTGGGCGACGGCGGGCGTGGGCATGGGGCCGACGAGATAGACGTCCATTCCCATGGAAACGAGGCCGCTGGTGATGGCCGTTTCCAGCATGTAGCCGGAAATGCGGGTGTCCTTGCCGATGAGCACGCGGTTGCGGCGCGAGCCGTCGGAGCGGAGGACGTTGGCGACGGCCTTGCCCATGCGGAGGGCGACCTCGGCGGTGATCGGAAATTCGTTCACACGGCCGCGAATGCCGTCGGTTCCAAAAAGTTTCATGGTTGCTTTCACAGATTTAAACGGAGAGTTGTTCAAAAAAAACTGAACAGTGCAAGGCCAAACCCGGTGGGGGCGAATGAAGATAAGCCGTGGCGACCGGTGATCGCCGCTACAGCACGGCGCGGTGGATGCGGCCGGGCGATTTCGTGAGGAACTGGCGGGACAGGATCTCGAACTGCTCGGAAAGGTCGGTGAGGTGGATTTCCAAGGTGCCGGCGCGGTCGGAGGGTTCGAGCAGGCCGAGGCGGGTGAGCTCCTTTTTCAAGTGCTCGGCGCAGGTGGTCGCGGAGTCCACGAGGCGGACGTCCGGCGGCAGGAGGTCTTTTAAGACGGGGATCAGCAAGGGGTAATGGGTGCAGGCGAGCATCAGGGTATCGATGCCTTTTTCGATCAGCGGATCGAGGTAGGTCTTCAAAACCTGGCGTGTGGCCGGGTGGTCGATCCAGTTTTCCTCGATCAGCGGAACAAGCAGCGGCGTGGCCTGGCCGTGGATGAGCAGGCCGGTCCGGCGCAGGGCGAGCGCGTGTTGGTAGGCGTGGGACTGGATGGTGCCGCGGGTGGCGATGATGCCGATGCGCACGGCGTCCGGGCAGGCAAGCGCTGCTTCCACGCCGGGCTCGATGACGCCGAGGATGGGAATCCGGTATTTCTCGTGAAGGCTCGGCAAGGCGTGGGCGGTGGCGGTATTGCAGGCGACCACGATGGCTTTAACGCCGCGCGCGATGAGGAAACGCACGTCCTCGTCGGCGAACTGGCGGATGGTTTCCGGGCTTTTCGAGCCGTAGGGCAGGCGCGCGGTGTCGCCGAGATAGAGAATATTTTCCGCCGGCAGGAGTTCCTGCACGGCGCGGACGACGGTCAGTCCGCCGACGCCGGAGTCGAAAAATCCAAGAGGTGCTGAATTCACTGGCGGGATTGTGACCGGCTCACCGCCCGCGCCAAGCGTTTTGCGACGAGGGCAAAAGAAGATATAGGCACCACGAATCTGGCGAATCCTGCGAATCTGCAAGAATCAGAAAAGAACGCCCGGAAGGGTGAGCAACGAAAGATTCGCTCGATTCTCCAGATTTGCGGTGCCTTTAAAATGCGTTATTTGACAGCACACTCGAACAATAAAGGGTGGAAGATAGGCTCCAGGTTGCTAAGAAACGGCCATGGAATTGCGGCAATTGAAGCATTTTATCGCGGTGGCCGAGGGCGGAAGCATCACAGCGGCGGCAAAAACGCTGCGGCTCACGCAACCGGCGCTCAGCCGCCAGATCAAGGCGCTGGAGGAGGAACTGGAAACCGCGCTGCTGGAGCGCGGGGCGCATTCCATCGCGCTCACGCCTGCCGGCGAGGTGCTGGTGACGGAGGCCCGCAAGCTGGTCGGCTTCAGCGAGAAGATGATCGAAAAAGTGAAGTCCACGGCCATGGGCGAGCCGCTGCGGGTGGGTTACGCGCCGTCGCTGGCGGGGGAATTCCTGTCGGTGGCGATCCAGCGCTTTACCCGGATTCATCCGAATGTGCGGGTGAGTCTCTACGATTGGTCGTCAGCGGAAATGCGGACCGGGCTGAAGGCGGGCAAGCTCGACCTGATCGTCGCCGCGCCGTGCCTCGGGATTCATGAACCGATCCAGTGGATTTCGCTGCGCGACTACGGCTGGCAACTGGTGATGCCGGCCGATCATCCGCTCGGGAAAAAGAAGCTGATTTCCCCGAAGGATCTAGCCGGGCAACGACTGTTGTTATACGACCGCGAGCACTATCCGGATTACTGGGACCGGGTGACGTCGTTCTTCCGCAGCCAGAATCTGCAGGCGAAGGTGGCGGGTGAATTCGATGGCGTGAGCAGCCTGACCGCCGCGTTGGAGAGCCATCTCGGGATCGCATTGTTAGCTGAAAGCAGCCCGATCGACAACGGCAGGAACAAGCGGCTGATCAGCCGTCCGTTGGCGGTCGCACCGCCACGGATCGAGGTGGCGGCGGGTATTTCGGCGGAAGGAAATACTTCGGCGCAGTTGTTGGAGTTTATCGAGGAGCTCAAGCTTGCGGCGAAGCCCGGCTGATACCAGCCACCTCAAATAGAGTCACGCTCGCGGAGCGATGAACTGGAGCGCGGAATTCATTCCGCCCGAGTAGGTATGGAGATTTCGTGCGGAATAAATTCCACGCTCCAATTGAAAGATCCCCTCGTTCCCAGGATTTGGCCTGATGTTCATCGCCAAACAAAAGCGCCCTGTCCGGTGAGGACAGGGCGCTTCGCAGGTTTTGGATTTTAGTGGGAAATCGGGAGACTTACCAGAAGTAAACGTAGAGCGCCAGGGTGGCGATCACCACGCCAACGGCCCAGACCTTGGCGGTCTTCGAGGATTCGAGGGCGATCAGATCGGTCGTCGGCATCACGACGGGTTTTTCCATCGGCTTGACCAAGGTGATGACCGTCATCACGGCGAAGACCACGCCGAAGCAGATTGCCATCCGGTTAAGGAAGGGAATGCCGCCTTGGAAAAGGTAGAGGTAGGCGTAGAGCACGACGTTCACCAGAATTCCCAGCCAGCCAAGGAAGCGCGGGGCACGTGGCACCATGAATCCGAACAGGAAGACCATGAGCACTCCCGGACTGATGAATCCTTGGAACTCCTGGATGAAGGTGAAGATGCCGCCGAAGGCAGGATTTCCGAGGTTCGGAGCAATCAGGCAGGAAATCAGGACAAACAGCACGGTGAAGAATTTCCCCATGCCGACCAACTGGTCTTGCGTGCTGTGCGGTTTGAGTTTTTGGAAAATATCGATGGTGGCGATGGTCGATGCCGAGTTCAGCATGGAGGCGAGCGAGGAAACGACGGCTCCGAAGATCGCGGCGAGCACGAACCAGGTGATGCCGGGCTTCATCAGCTTGCGCAGCAGCATCGGGAACGCGGCGTCGTAGTCATAACCGATCAACTTGGTGCCGACGGGGACTTGTTTGGCGGCGGCGATGGCGAGCAGGTCGGTGTTCACCTGGGTGAGTTTCTCCGGAGTGGCATCGACGATGTCCACTTTCTCGCCGAGAACGCGGGCATTGTGTTCGATCACTTTGATGGTGTTGGCCTGATCCACTTTCGCGAAATTTCCGGTCACCGGATGGACGCTGAGTTTGCCGGTCGCATCGGCGGTCTCGATGGTGGCGAGAATCAGATTGTTCTTCTTCATCGCCTCGGCGCGCAGGTCCTTGCTGTAGAGGTTGAAGCAAAGGATGCCCGGAATCACGACGACGAAGGGAATGATCAGTTTCAAAGCGGCGGCGAAGACGATGCCCTTCTGCCCTTCCGCCAGGGATTTGGAGCCGAGCGTGCGCTGCACGATGTATTGGTTGAGGCCCCAGTAGAAAAAGTTAGGAATCCAGAGACCCAGCACGAGGGCGGTCCACGGGATGGCAGGATCGGACTTCGGACGGATCATGTGCAGCTTGCCGCCGGACATGTTTTCGCCCTCGACGGCCACCGCTTCGCCATCTTTCCCGTGATTGAGAAGCATGAAGCGGTCCCAGCCACCGGCCTTTTCGAGATCCGCGACCGTGGCGCTGGAGTTGGCCACTTTGGTTTCCATGAGATCCTGCGGGTTGGCGTCCTTCATCGCGGTCAAGGCCAGCGACATGACAACCGCGCCGCCGGCGATCAGGGCCGCGCCCCAAATCAAGTCGGTCCAGGCGCAGGCTTTCAAGCCACCGACAAACACATAGGCTGCGGCGGAAAGTCCGATGATCCAGCAGCCCACCGTGATGGAACCCAGATCCAGGCCGAAGACTTGCTGTCCGGCGAAGAACACCGACACCACCTTGGCACCGGAGTAGATCACAGAAGCAGTCGGCACACCCACCAGAATGACCAGTGTGGAAATGGCCATCACCGTTCGGGACACCACGCCGTAGCGGTATTCCAGGAATTCCGGGATGGTATAGATGCCGCAGCGCAAGAGCTTGGGCAGGAAAACAAAAGCGACCACCACCAGGGTGATCGCCGCCATCCACTCATAGGACGCGATGGCCATGCCGAGCCAATCCGCGGCCTGGCCGGACATGCCGACGAACTGCTCCGTGGAAATGTTAGCGGCGATCAGCGAGAAGCCGACCAACCACCACGTGAGTCCCCGCCCGGCGAGGAAGTAGCCTGCGGCTCCGCCGGATTCGGCTTCACCCTTGGTCTCTTTGTTTCCCTGCCAGATCCCGAAGGCGATGACGCCGATGACGGCGACAAAGAAAAGGACCATGTCGAGCGTGCCCATGGTACTGGATTCCACCGGTGCCTGGGCGAGAAGATAAATGGGTAATGTCATGTTTTCGGTTTATTTAGAAACTAGCGGTTCTTTGTGGGTTCATTCTGCGGAGAATTTATGGATCATCGTGTGAGTGTAGATCTCGCTGGAACGGAGCACGGCTGACGGAAAGTGCGCGTGGTTGGGGGCGTCCGGAAATCCTTCGGTCTCCAGACAGAGGCCGCTGCGTTTGGCGTAAGTGACGCCGGCTTTGCCAGGTGTCGTGCCGTCGATGAAATTCCCGCCATAGAACTGAATGGCGGGCTGGTTGGTGGAAACCTCCATCACCCGGCCGGACTTGGGGTCCTTCAAGCGGGCGGCGAGCCCCATTCCACCGGCGTTTGCCAAAACCCAGGCGTGATCGTAACCGCCGCCGAGTTTCAAGGCTTCAAAATCGGCATCGACACGCTCGCCGATGACCGTCGGCTGGGTGAAATCCATGGGAGTTCCGGCGACAGGATCGATTTTTCCGGTAGGGATCAGACCGGCGTCGGTTGGTAGAAAGCCGTCCGCATGGAGCGTCAGGACGTGGTCATTGATCGAGGTGGTCGGATCGCCGGAGAGGTTCCAATAGGAGTGATGGATGATGTTGAGCACCGTCGGGGCGTCGGTCGTCGCGGTGGCTTGCCAGATGAGTTCGTCCTCGTCGGTGAGCGTGTAAGTGACCTTTACCACGAGATTTCCAGGGTAGCCTTCCTCACCATCCTTGGCGGTGTAGGAGAACTCCACACCGTTAGCGGTGGTAGGTCTGCCCGACCATGGCATTTTGTCGAAGCCCTTCA
>JAIFNK010000038.1 GCA_020047775.1 Akkermansia sp.
TCGAATTGTTCTTCGGCGCGGAAATCGAAGGCTTCCACACCTACCGCTACTTCAAGGAAAACACCGTGCTGCGCGGATGGATCCTGCTGCCACTCGCGATGGGCATCACCGAGCGGCAGGATGCCACGCTCGATGCGATGGTTTCCGACAAACTCTGGCCTAACCGCATGCAAGGCGGCGATATCCTCGCCGCCTCCGATCGCCGCGAAACCGAATGGGGCCGCGAAACCTATTACGCCCTGCGCGTCATGTTCAAAGCCGGCCGCACCGAGCAGGCGCTCGACCTGACGCGGCGCGTCGTGAAGGCGCAGATCTTCGGTGCGCGGGGGCCGTATCCCGATGAGGACGCCATCGACATGCTCTGCCCCGGATCACTCTATCCGCGCGTTTTCACCGAGGGCATGTTCGGCATCGTTCCCACCGGACTGGATTCCTTCGAGTGCACGCCGTGGCTGCCCAAGGACTGGCCACGCATGGCTTTGCGCGATGTCCGGGCCTTCGGCAAGGCATGGGATCTGGTGGTCGAAAGGGAAGGGGATTTGCAGAAAATCACCGTGAGCAGCGAGGGGCGGACGGTTCTATCAAAAACAGGACCGGCCGGGAAAACCTACCACGTGAACCTGTCCACTACCGACTGAATCATCGGAATCCCGCTTGATGTTTCCGGGTGGCTTGGCTATCAGCAGGCCATCAACCGTTTGCCCGCACCATGAAGGCCCTCGTCAAAAGAAAAAGTGAAGTCGGACTCTGGCTGGAAGACGTTCCGGTTCCTGCCGTCGGGATCAACGACGTCCTGATCCGCGTCCGGAAAACCGGCATCTGCGGCACGGACCTGCACATCTGGAAATGGGATGCCTGGGCGCGGCGGTTGCCAAGCATGCCGGAGCGCGGTTCGTCGTGATCACCGATGTGAATCCGTGGCGGCTTGAACTTGCCCGCAAAATGGGCGTCACGCTTGCGGTCAATCCCATGGAGCAATCGCTCGCCGAGGTGCGCAAGCAGCTCGGCATGCAGGAAGGATTCGACGTCGGACTGGAGATGAGCGGAAACGCCACCGCCTTCCAGGACATGCTGGCTAATATGGCCCACGGCGGAAAAATCGCGATGCTCGGCATTCCGCCCGAACCGATCGCCATCGACTGGAACACGGTCATTTTCAACATGCTCACCCTCAAGGGAATTTACGGACGCGAGATGTATGAGACCTGGTATCAGATGACCGTCATGTTGCAGTGCGGGCTGGACATCCGGCCGATCATCACGCACCGCTATCACTACACCGGCTTCGAGGAAGCGTTCGCCGTGATGCTCAGCGGCGAGAGCGGCAAGGTGGTGCTCGACTGGTCCGCTTGAAGATCGATCTGCTTTATGAAAACGAATTTCACCGAACACCTCGACAAGCAAATCGCGGACATCCGGGCGGCCGGCATGTATAAGGCGGAGCGGGTCATCGCTACTCCGCAGGGCACACATGTGCGCGTGGGCGACGACCAGCCGATCCTTAATCTTTGTGCTAACAACTACCTCGGGCTCGCCCAACATCCCGAAGTCCGCGCGGTCGCCCATGAAGGGCTGGACCACTGGGGCTACGGCATGGCCAGCGTGCGGTTCATCTGCGGCACGCAGTCCATCCACAAACAGCTCGAAGCGAAACTCAGCGCGTTTCTCGGCACCGAAGACACCATTCTCTACGGCTCGTGCTTCGATGCGAACGGCGGCCTGTTCGAGACCTTGCTCGGTCCGGAGGATGCCGTGATTTCAGATGAATTGAACCACGCTTCCATCATCGACGGCATCCGTCTCTGCAAGGCGCAACGCCACCGCTATCGGAACAATAACATGGCGGATCTCGCGGTGCAGCTGGAGGAGGCGTCCGGCGCGCGTTTCAAGCTGATCGCCACCGATGGCGTGTTCAGCATGGACGGCTACATCGCCAACCTGAAAGGGATTTGTGATCTCTCCGATAAACACGACGCACTCGTGATGGTCGATGATTCACATGCGGTCGGCTTCATGGGTGCCAATGGCCGTGGCACGCATGAATACCACGATGTCATGGGCAGGGTGGACATCATCACCGGCACGCTGGGCAAGGCGCTGGGCGGAGCGAGCGGCGGATATACCAGCGGCCGTAAGGAAATCATTGAAATGCTCCGACAACTCTCGCGGCCCTATCTGTTCAGCAACACGCTTTGCCCGAGCATCGCGGCGGCTTCGTTGAAAGTGCTGGAGCTGATATCCGCGTCCACCGGACTGCGTGACAAACTGGAGGCGAACACGCGGTTTTTTCGCGATGCGATGACCCAGGCTGGATTCAATATTCTACCAGGCGAACATCCGATCGTGCCTATCATGTTCGGCGATGCCACCCGTGCCGCACGGTTCGCGGAGGGGATGCTGGCCAAGGGCGTTTATGTGATTCCGTTCAGTTATCCGGTGGTGGCGCAGGGCAAGGCGCGCATCCGCACCCAGATCAGTGGCGCGCACACCCGCGAGGATCTTGAAATGGCGGTCGCCGGGTTTATCGAAGTCGGGCATGAATTAGGGCAATAGCCCGCGTGCGGGATTTCATTCGCCAGGCGGTTGATTCCGCTTTTCTGAAAGCCCGTGGAATGTATGTTACCTGACATGCACTTTCATTTTTTGCGATGTGTGTCGTTGATCGCCTGCGGTTGGTCCGCATGTGCCGAGTTGTATTCCCAGACTCCCGCCAAACCGCCGAGCTCTTCGTCCAAAATCGAGCCGGGGCTCGAACTTGCCGTGAATTGGAAATGGTGGGTCGCGCCGCCGGGGGATATCGAGTGGGGCATGCCGCTGCCAGAGGCGTTGAGGCCGAATGTGCCCGGCGCGCTTGAATCCGGCAAGCCCACCGAAGTGCGTCCGGAAACCTATGCGGTGAAAAAAGGCGATGCCATCATCAAGATCGCGAAGAAATTCGACATGACCGCCGCGCAGTTGAAGCAGTTCAACGACCTCAAGGACGACCGGATTCAAATCGGGCAGGTGCTGCGCATTCCCACCTTGCAGGAGTTGCTTACGCTGATCCCGCCTCCGCCGCCGCCACCACCGAAAGTGGAAGACCGCGGCAAGAAGGAGAGCAAACCGGCGGCTGAAGCCTATTTCGATACCGACTTCGAGACCAGGATGGAACTCGATAATGTGCGGCTGCAGGTGTTCCTCGACCGGGAAATGTTTTCTCCGGGCGTGATCGACGGCAAGTCCGGTGTTGCGTTCCTCAAGATCAGCGAGTTCTATCAGCTAACACACCCGGACGCCGCGAACCCCGGACTGCTGAAAGCGAAAGCCGAAGCAACGGTGAAGCAGCCTTACACCACCTACCTCCTGCGCGCGGATGATTTCAAATTCATCAAGACTCCCAAGGGTCCGCCGGTGGCGACCCAGGGCGGCAAATCATCCTCGACCCGGAAAAAGAACTCCAAACCGCCGCCCGCCGCCCCCGTGCCGCCCGTCACGATCGACGAACTGGTCGCGGCGGACTTCCTCGGATACGCAAGCCCGTGGGAATTCGTCGCGGAGCGCTTCCATTGCGACGAGGCGTTTCTGCACCGCATCAATCCACAGCTGAAAGACGCGCCCGCCGTCGGCACGGAGTTTCAAGTTCCGAATGTCATTCCTTTTGAAATCGAAAAGGCACTCGCCGCGCCGCTGCAACCCGTTGCCGATCCGCAGAAGCCCGTCACCGCCGCGGTGGTCCTGGTGTCCCGTCTGGAAATCTATCGTGAGGGAAAACTCATCGCCGTCATGCCGCTGACCACGGCGCGTCCGGGCCTGCATGGGCGCGGTTCATGGACCGTGCTCGACGCCGTCCCGCAACCGCGCCTGGCCACCAAGCGGGAACCGCGGGAAATCCCCAAGGATAAACCCGCGCCAACGGGCGTTGCGGTTCCGGGGCCGACACCCGTGGCGGATCCGCCGCTGGAGTCGGAGCAATACCTCGCACCCGGACCTAACAATCCAGTCGGCGTCATCTGGATCAATCTCGCCAAGTCCGGCAGCACCGATCCGCTGCCATACGGATTGCACGGCACCAGCATCCCGGCGCGCATGAAACTCGAAGGCATCGGCGGGTTGCGACTCACGAACTGGGACATCGTGCGGGCCACCCGCTTGATCCCCGCCGGCACCGCGTTGCAGTGGCGGGCGAAGTAGGGTGACCGGGCATCCGGCTGGAGCTCGCGGTGGGATGAACTGGAGCGCGGAATTTATTCCGCCCGAGACGGTAGGGTGATTTCGCGCGGAATAAATTCCGCGCTCCAATTGATGAGCCGCCCGGTTTCCGCGATTTGCTTTGAGCCTCCGGGTTTCCCCGCGTCCGGCTGGCTCTGAATGCTCGTTTGTGTGGACAAACGGATGGCTTCAAGCGGAAACTCAGCACCAGCAAGTCGCCGATCATGAGCACTGAAACCGTGGTCGTCCTACCAAATTTTATGAAACACCTGATTTCCCACTTCACCCTCGTCGCTATCCTGTCGATGCCCGTCTTTGCCGCCCCATCACTCGCTGTTTCCACCGTGACTTGTGAGCGGCGGGAGCGTCCGCTTGGGATCGACGTGTCAAAACCCGAACTGGGTTGGACGCTGGATTCCCCGCGGCGCGGGGAATCGCAGTCGGCCTATCAGATCCTCGCCGCCAGCGATCCCGCGCTGCTCTCCGCCGGCAAGCCGGACCTGTGGGACAGCGGCAAGGTGGTTTCATCCGACTCCATCGGTATTCCCTATCAGGGCAAGCCCCTCGCGTCCGGGCAGCGTGTCTGGTGGCAGGTGCGGGTTTGGGATCGTGATGACCAGCCGGGCTCCTACTCCGCGGCGCAGTGGTGGGAAATGGGGTTGATCTCTCCCGACGAGTGGCAGGCAAGTTGGATCTCCGACGGCAGGCCGCAACCTGCGAAGGATGAGGACTTTTATGCCCCCGCTCCTGCGCCGCTGCTGCGCAAGGGATTCAAGGTCAAAGGAGAAATCAAACGGGCCCGGCTTTATTCGTCCGGGCTGGGTTATCATGAGGTCAGCATCAACGGACGCAAGGTGGGGGACCACGTGCTGGATCCGGGGTGGACCGCTTATGAGAAGAGGGTCTCGTATTCGACCTACGATGTCACAGCGCTGCTTCAGAAGGGTGACAACGCGGTCGGTTTCATGTTAGGAAACGGTTGGTTCAATCCGCTCCCGCTGCGCTTTTGGGGACAACGGAATTTCAGGACGAGCCTCCCGGTCGGCACCCCGCGCGGAATTCTGCGGATGGACATCGAGTATGCAGACGGCACCCGCGACCGGATCGTGACCGATACCAGTTGGCGGACTGCGGACGGACCCATCATCAGGAATAACATCTATCTGGGCGAGGTCTATGACGCGCGCAAGGAAATCGCCGGCTGGGACACGCCGGGTTTCGACGACCGCGGGTGGCGTCCAGCGGTGGTGGAGGCCGGGAAGATCGGCAAGCTTGAGGCGCAGTCGCAGCAGCCGATCCGTGTGACTGAGGAAATTCCGGGCAAGCGGATTTCCACATCCGAGACCGGCCCGTTCATCTTTGATTTCGGCCAGAACTTCACCGGCATGGTGCGCTTCCGGTTCAATGCGCCGGCCGGCACGCGGTATGACATCCGCTACGGTGAGTTGTTGAATGCGGACGGATCCCTCAATCCCATGACGAGCGTCGCGGGACAGATCAAGAGGCGGCGGAAGGGTGGGGAGGAGAGCGTGGGTGGTCCCGGCGCACCGGATCTTGCCTATCAGGGCGACACCTACTTCACCAAGGGCGGCGGTGAGGAGACCTACACGCAGCGCTTCACTTTCCATGGGTTCCGTTATCTGGAAATCAATGCCCTGCCCGTCGGCATGACGGGATTGCGCGCGCACAGCGACGTGCCGGATGTCGGCTCGTTTTCCTGTTCCAACGAGGACTTCAACCGCATCCAGGAGATGTGCCGCCGCACCTTTGTTTCCAACCTGATCAGTGTGCAGTCGGATTGCCCGCACCGCGAGCGGCTCGCTTACGGCGGGGACATCGTGGCGACCAGCGACGCTCTGCTGATGAACTACGACATGCACGGGTTCTATCGGAAAACGGCCCGCGACTTCGCGGACAGCGCACGCCCCGACGGCATGTTCACGGACACCGCGCCGTTTGTGGGTATCAACTACTGCGGTGTGGGCTGGGCGATGGTCCATCCGTTGTTGATCTACCAGCTTTACCGCTATCACGGCGACCGCCGCTTGATGGAAGAGCAATATGAAGCGGCGCGACGGTGGTTGTTGTTAGTGACGGAGCAGAATCCGGGTGGCGTGGTCCGGGACGGCCTGGGGGATCACGAGAGCCTGGTCCCCCAGGCGGTGCCGCCTTTGGTCACTCCGCTGTACTATCAATCAGCGAAGATGCTTGCCGACATGGCGAAAGTGCTCGGGCGGGCGGATGATGTCACGCGTTTCGAGGAATTGTCGGAACGAATCAAGTCGTCCTATCAGGGCGAGTTTCTCGATGTGAAAACCGGAGTCGCCGGCCAGGGAACCCAAACGAGCCAGGCCTTCGCGCTCCATTCGGGGCTGGTGCCGAAGGCCGTCCGGTCGCTGGCGGTGGACCGGTTGTTGGAAGACATCCGGGACAAACACAACGGGCATCTGAGCACCGGGATTTTCGGCACCAAGTTCATGCTTGCCGAGCTTTCCGGCGCGGGCCACGCCGGGACAGCCTATGAAATCGTGAACCAGCCCGACATGCCCGGCTGGCGCTGGATGATGGAAAACGGAGCCACCACGCTTTGGGAACACTGGAAGGGAAGTGACAACACCTTCTCCCAGAATCACCCGATGTTTGGCTCGGTGAGCGAGTGGTTCTTCAACTGGATCGGCGGCATTCGTCCGGCCCCCGACGCGGTGGGTTTTGACAAGATCCGGATCGCTCCGCAACCGGTCGGTGATTTGAAGTGGGCGAAGGCGGCCTATCAATCCGTCCG
>JAIFNK010000012.1 GCA_020047775.1 Akkermansia sp.
GCGGCGGTGTTTTTCCCGATGGCCTCGTGGGCGGCTTTTTCCTGGCCGAGGAGCCAGCCCTGGATGTGGCGGTTGTAAACCGGGACGAACTCGTCGAAGCCGAAACTGCGTTTTACCTCGGTCGTCTCACGCCGGCAGCCTGCGAACAGGCCGAGGCAGGCGGTGAGAATCACGAACTGGTAGAAACGGCGCATCAGCGGTAGTAGGTGAATTTTTTAGGATCCAACGCCTCGCGCACGGCCTCGCCGACGAAGGTGATGAGCACCAGAAGCCCGACCAGACAGACGAAGGTGGAGGTGACCAGCCACGGAGCGGATAGATTGGCGAGTCCGTCGTTGAGCAGGCGGCCCCACGACGCGTATTCCGGCGGCAGGCCGAACCCGAGGTAGTCGAGCGCGGTGAGCGAGAAGATCAGCCCGGACATCGAGAACGGGACCAGCGTCACGATGATGGCGACGGTGTTAGGCAGCAGGTGGTTGAAAATGATCCGCGGGGTGCCCGCGCCGAGCACCCGGGCGGCGGCGATGTAGTCGCGCGCCTTGTCGCGGTAGGCGGCGGTGCGCATCAGCGAGGCGATGCCCATCCAGCCGAAGACGATCAGGATGGCGAGGATGATGCCGAGCCCCTTGTATTTTTCCGGCACCATGCTGGAGAGGATGATGATGACGAACAGGAACGGGATGTTGGAAAAAATCTCGATGAGCCGGTCGGCAACGATGTCGAACCAGCCGCCGAAGTAGCCCATGAGCATGCCGATGGTGATGCCTACCAGATAGACGACGGGTAGGAAGATCAGCGCGGCCTTGAGATTCACCTGGAGGCCGCCGTAGAGGTAGGCGACGAGGTCGTAGCCTTGCGAGGTGGTGCCCAGCCAGTTGCCGGTCTCGGGCAGCGGCGGGGCCGGGTGGTATTTCACGGCGCGGATGTCGCTGGATTTTTTGGTGAGGAAATCCTCCTTTGCGCCGGGGCCGGTGTATTTTTCCGAGATGGGTTCGCCCTCGCGGTATTCCGCGCTGTAAACGGGCGTGCCGGATTCATCCCAACCATCAACCGGGCCACTGATGATGCCGCGCCGCAGGGTGTGGCGGAGGTGCATGCGGGCGTCGTCGATGTCATAGTATTTCGCGGCGAGCCCGAAGTAAGGATCCGTGCCGCCGCCTTCATGATAGGTCCTGCCGCGCTTTTCCATCGACCGCGAGCGCGGGGCGAGCGTGTCGCCGGTGGGATCATAGGGGACGAGCGGCAGGATGACGCGGCCCTTGCCGGCGGCTTTGAAATCGCGCTTCAGGTCCCGGTAGTTCGCGGGGGCCTCGGCGCGCGGGCCTTCGATGCCGAAGTCCTTGTTTTTGAGATCGCCGGAAAGAAACGCCGGGAAGCGCCATTTGCCGTCCTGCTCGACAGCGAGCGCGCGTTTTCCGACGACGACCTGGTCGAGCGCGGCGATGCCGAACAGCCCTAGCAGGATGAGCAGCGAGTAGTAGCCGCGCTTGATTTCGCGAAAGCGCCGGACGCGCCTGACCGTCACCGGATTCGGCGGCCCGCCGGTGAACGAGCGGACGATCATCGTCAGTCCGGCGAAAATGAGCAGCCCGGCCGATAGCCAGCCGAACCACGGGAGTTCGCCGGATTTCAACCATGGCACCTGGCGGCTCGTTTCGAAAAACCAGCGCGCGGTGGGGAAGGCGATGCCCTTGAGCTCGCCAACGACCGCGAGGGCGCCGAGGAGAGTTAGAAAAGCTCCGGTGATCCGCCTCATGTTATTCGAATTTGATGCGCGGATCGACCAGCGCGACGGTGAGATCCGAAATGACATTCCCCACCAGCGTGAGCAATGCGGCGATGGTGAGAGTCCCCATGATGACAGGCACGTCGCGCTCGACGACCGACTGGAATTGCAGCAGCCCGAAGCCCTGGATGTCGAACACCCGCTCGATCAACATGGATCCGCTCACAAAAATGGTGATCAATCCGCCGAGGCTTGTCGCAACGGGGATCATCGAGTTCCGGAACGCATGGCCGAAGACCGCGCCGCGGAAACTGGCACCCTTGGCGACGGCGGTGCGCACGTAGTCGGCGGCGAGATTGTCCATCAGATTGTTCTTCACCAGCATTGTCAGCATCGCGAAGCCGCCGACGATATAACAGGTGAGCGGCAGCACGGTGTGATGGGCGAGATCCTTGATCTGGTCCCAGCGGTTCATTTCGCCGAAGTCCGCGCTGGTCAGGCCGAAGAGCGGGAAGAGATTCGCCCGCGCTCCGAGGTGGACGAGCAGGATGGCGCCGAGCGCGAATCCGGGGATCGAGTAGCCGAGGAAAATGAGCACCGAGCTCGCGGAATCGATGAAAGTCCGGTGTTTCAGCGCTTTCAAAACCCCCAGCGGCAGACACACGGCATAAGTGATGAGCGTGGTGAGCAGCCCGAAATAAACGGCGATGGGCATGCGGCTGGCGATCATTTCCACGACCGGATCGCCATAGACCATCGACCGCCCGAGGTTGCCCTGGAGCATGCCGGAGAAGCTGGATTTAAAGACAACGGCGCGGTCGCGGTAGGCGGGTTTCTCGGTGGTGCCGGAATTCCGGCGGAGGTAGCGCTCCTGGCGGTCCGTCTCGGTTTCATAACGGATTTTCCAGTTTTCATCCGCGATGGATTCGCCGGTTTCGGAAAACACCGCGGAAACGACCATGCCGTTCTCGCGCTTGACGTGGACGAGCCGACCGTCGCCTTTCAAGACAAGCAGGGCGGTGGTTTTTCCGTCAATCGAGCCGCCGATCGTTTCGTCCGACTGGATGTCGAACTCGCCCTTCGAAATCTGGACTTCCCGCGGGAAAATCCCGAGCCACTGGCCGTAGGCGGTGAGCGTGTTTTTATCGAGGCCGTAGTCTTCCTCGAGTTCCTCCAGTTGTTCGTCGCTCAGGCCGCCCTTGGAGCTGGCGGAAGCGCCCTTGCCCTTTCCGCCTTCCGCGGCTTGCTGAAGCATCCGGTCAATCGGCCCACCCGGGACAAACCGGGTGATCGTGAAGACCAGCAGCGTGATCCCGATCAAGGTCGGCGGAATCAGCAGCAGGCGGCGGAGGAAGTAACTTTTCACAAGGTTGTCGCCCGTGTTTTTAATCGCAGGCCGGAATGTTGCAAGCCCCGACCCGACGCTTCAGGGGTGATCAAAAGACAGTTCCTGCTTGATGAAGCGTCGATTTTCCAAAAATTCGCCTGCATTGCGCGTCAAGTCCGTCATCCTCCGCCCCGTGATGCTCCGCCGTTTGTTGTTGATATCAGCCCCTGTCGGTTTGCTGCTCGCCTCCTGCCAGAAGGAAACCCAGGTCGAAAAGGCCAACCGCGAGGGCATTCTGCTGGTCGGAAATTCCGCGGAACCGAAGGCACTGGACCATCAACTCGTCACCGGGGTGATCGAGAGCAAGATCATCACCAGCCTGTTCGAGGGATTGGTCTCGGATGACGCCTCGCAGGACGGCGCGGCCCCGCCCGGCGCGGCGACTTCCTGGACGCACAACGATGCCATGACCGAGTGGGTCTTCCACCTTCAACCGGAGGGGAAATGGTCCGATGGCGCGCCGGTGACGGCGCATGATTTCGTGTTCTCCTACCATCGCCTGCTGCACCCGGATTTCGCCGGGCCGTATGCGGAAATGCTGTATTTCATCGAAGGCGCGGAGGATTTCAACAAAGGGAAAGTCACGGATTTCTCCCAAGTCGGCGTGACCGCGGTGGACGACTTCACGTTGCGGGTGAAGCTGCGCGAACCGGTGCCCTACCTGCCGGCGCTGACGCGCCATTACACCTGGTTCCCGGTCCCGCGGCACGTGGTGCTTCAGCATGGGAAAATGACCGACCGTTTCACCAAATGGAGCACGCGGGAGCATCTGGTCGGCAACGGCGCGTTCAAGATCAAGGAGTGGAGGTTCCATGATTTCATCGAGGTCACCCGCAATCCTTACCACTGGGACGCGGCCAACGTCGGCTTGAACGGCATCCGCTTCTTCCCGATCGAGAACCCCTACACGGAGACCCGCGCGTTTCTCTCCGGCCAGCTCCACACCACCTATCAGCTCCCGTCCGACCTGATCCGCTCCGTGAAGGAAAAGGACGCGCACTACCTCCGCCAGGAACCCTACGTCGGCACCACCTTCATCCGACTGAACACCACCCGCCCCGCCCTGTCCGATTCGCGGGTGCGGCAGGCGCTCTCACTCACGCTGGACCGCGAACAAATCTGCGAACACATCATGGAGGGATTTTTCCCCACCGCCTCGCTGACCCCGAAAATGGGGGATTACGTCCCTGAGCCAAAGCTTTCGTTCCATCCTGAAAAAGCCCGCGCCCTGCTCGCCGAGGCGGGTTTTCCCAATGGCGACGGCTTCCCGGTTTTTTCCCTGATGATCGCCCGCCCCGCCGCCCGCGCCGGTGCCGAGGCGGTCCAGGCGATGTGGAAAAAGCACCTCAACATCCGCGTCAACATCCAGAACCGCGACTGGGGTTCCTACATGAGCGCCCAGCAATCACTGAACTTCGACATGGCCTCCGCCGGCTGGATCGGCGACTACCTCGACCCCACCACTTTCCTCAACATGTGGACCGCCGGAAACGGCAATAACAACACGGGCTGGAGCGATCCCCGCTACGAAGCACTCCTCCGCGAAGCTGCTTTAAAAGCCGACCCCACCGAGCGCTTCGCCCTGTTCCGGCAGGCGGAATCGCTGCTCATGGACGCCCAGCCGATCCTGCCGATATCCCACTACACCCGCAACTACCTGCTCCGGTCGGAAGTGAAGGGCTGGCACCCGCTGCTGCTCGACAACCACCCGTGGAACACCATCCACCTCAAACGCTGAAATCCCTCCTGAGCCATGTTTTCAACCGTCGTCCAACGTTTTCTCCAGGGAATCTTCGTCCTCTTTGTGCTCTTCACGGTCACGTTTTTCCTGATCAAGGCCCTCCCCGGCGGCCCCTTCAAATCCGCCGAGAAGGCGATTCCCCAGCACATTCGGGAAAAAATCGAGGCCTACTACGGGCTCGATCAACCGGTGCGGGTCCAGTATCTCCGGCAGGTGAAAAACATCGTCCAGGGCGATCCCGGCCTCAGTTTGCGCCTCGAAGGACGCGAGGTGACCGAAATCATTTCCCAGGCATTTCCCGTCTCCGTCCGGCTCGGCCTCGCCGCCATGGTCATCGCCATTTGCATCGGCATTCCGCTAGGAGTCATCGCCGCGTGGAAGAAAAACACACTCATGGACTACTCCGCCATGGCCGTGGCGATGATCGGCATCTGCATCCCCGCCTTCGTCATCGGGCCGCTGCTGGCAGACCAATTCGGCCGCCGGATGAACCTGCTGCCGGCGATGGGTTGGGACCCCACCTCGCCCACCTCCTGGGTGCTGCCCGCCGTGACCCTCGGGCTGGCCACCGCCGCCTATCTGTCCCGCCTCACCCGCGCCGGCATGCTGGAAATCCTCAGTCAGGACTACATCCGCACCGCCAAGGCCAAGGGTGTCGGCAGTTTCCGGATGCTCGTCCGCCACAGCCTGCGCGGCGGCATCATCCCGGCGGTCGCCTTCATCGGTCCCGCCTTCGCGTCGATCATTTCCGGTTCGGTCGTCATCGAGAGCATCTTCGCCATGCCCGGACTCGGCCTGCACTTCATCAAGGCCATCGAGGTCGGCGATGCCCCGGTCATTCTCGGCATCGTCATGCTCTACGGCACCCTCATCATCACCGCCAACTTCCTCACCGACCTCCTCGGCCTCTGGCTCAATCCCCGGCTAAGAGGAAGTTGAGAGTTGATCGAAAGACTCAAAAAACGGACCGCGGGATTCATCCCGGCTTTCATTCATTCATTTCTTCCCTCTCAACCTTCAACTCTCAACCTCTTCATGGACAAAGGCAGTTCCCTCTGGCAAGACGCCGCCCACCGACTCGCCCGCAACCGCGCGGCGATGGTCAGCGTGGTCTCCCTGTTTATCATCATCTCCGTCTGCCTCATCCTACCCGCCCTCCCCGGCTTGGTTCAGGATCCGGATCTCCAGAACCTGCCTGCCAAGAACCTCGACCCGTCCGCCGACCACTGGTTCGGCACCGACCACCTCGGCCGCGACATCCTCTCCCGCGTCCTTTCCGGCGGCCGTATTTCCATCGCCGTCGGCCTCATCACCACCCTTGTATCCGTCACCATTGGCGTCTGTTGGGGCGCTCTATCCGGATACGCCGGTGGTAAAATCGACGCGCTCATGATGCGCATCGTCGATATTCTCTACGCCCTGCCGTTCCTCATCGTCGTCATTCTCTTGGGGAAAACTCTCGAACCGCTCACCGCGGAGCTCACCATCCTCGTCGTCGGCTGGTTCAATCCGGCCGGCAGCGACAGCGCCGCCATCAACAAAACCACCGCCTGGGTCGAGCCCATCACCACACTCGTGCCGTTGTTCATCGCCATCGGCACGCTCTCGTGGCTCACCGTTTCCCGCATCGTCCGCGCCCAAGTCCAGAGCGTCGCCAAACAGGACTTCATCGAAGCCGCCCGCTCGCTCGGTCTCGGCCATTTCCGCATCCTGTTCCGCCACATTCTGCCTAACACACTTGGCCCCATCATCGTTTACACCACGCTTACCATCCCCGGCGTCATGCTCCTGGAAGCCACGCTCTCCTTCCTCGGTCTCGGTGTGAAACCGCCCTATAGCTCCTGGGGCATCCTCATCGACGAGGGCGCCAACCGCATGCTCTCCAATCCCTGGCTGCTCTTTTTCCCCACCCTCTTCTTCGCCACCACCCTATTTTCCCTGAACTTCCTCGGCGATGGCCTGCGCGATGCGCTGGATCCGAAGTCGGCGAAGGATTGATCGCCCGGGACCGCCGGTTTTCAACTTCCTCTTGAGAAAAGGAGGTCAAAGAGACGCGGCGGCGGCCTCGCGAGC
>JAIFNK010000142.1 GCA_020047775.1 Akkermansia sp.
CGGGACGAAGGTGGGGGAGGTGAAAATGAATTCGAGGGATTCGATTTGTTCGAGTTCAGCCTTGAGGGCATCGAACGCGTAGATGGAAAAGCAGGACGCCGCGATCTTGAGTTTCGCACCGGGCGTGACGGATTTCTTGAGATTGTCCCCGAGGAGATGGGTGATATTGTCGATGATTTCCATCAGGAAAAAGGTTGAGCCATGCAGCTAGCAGGAAACAGGACGATTCAAACGGTTTGGGGGCTTAGTGAAAAGGCTCGTTTTTCACGATGTCTGCGTTGCGCTCTCAGTCGTCTCCGGAACCGCAGCATGCGTTCGCGGAGTGACGGGGAAAGGCCGAGGCGAATTCTCCGACATTCCCGTCATCATGGGCGTGTGACCTCTGGCACAAGTACCTGTTCATCGCGCACGGGCACCCATTCATCGCGTAACGGGGGTCCGTACATCGGGAACAGGCACTCGTTCCTCGCGTAACGGGGGGCCATACCTCGGGAACAGGCACCCGTTCCTCGCGTAACGGGGATCCGTACCTCGGGAACAGGCAGTGGAAACACGGGGCAACGGCCTCGGGATCGAGTTTTTTGAGCCCGTTCATCGCGCATCAAGACACCGCACCCGCAAACCAAAGGTCCGGCACCTCGCGGCGGGAGTGGCTCGCGGATCACTAAGGATCATTACCGTGGAAAGAACAATTCGCAACGATGATTACTGATTATGGAATCACGTTTTAATTAAATTACCAAATGTGTAATTTTAAGGTTGACGGGGTCCGATTGGTTCGGCAGAGTTCGGGCAACATGATTGTCACGGGATTCACCAAACAATTAGGGAGCGACGCGGAACAGAAATGCGCGGGGCGCTTTCTGGCATGGCTGGGCGAGGCAAGGAAGGGTCAGTGGAAAAGCTGGCCGGAACTGCTGCGGCGCTTTCCGACCGCCCGTCGCATGGATGATCACGAGGCCCACTTTCCGCTGGCGGCGGATGGCACCGGAATCCGCGCGGCGGTGATTTTCAATCCCGGCGTGTTGCGCCTGCTGTGCATCGCCCCGGCCACGGCGGCTCGCCGCCAGATCCCTCTGTCCCATCCTCACAGCCAGCCACAACCCCATGAATCCTAATCCAAACTATGAAACCAATCAAAACTCCCGAACAACACGCCGAAGCACTCTCCTGCCTCGACTCCCTGTTTTCGCGAGGTGAAAGCCTGACCCAGGAGCAAAGGGACGAACTGGAGATCCTCGCCACCCTGATCGAAAAATACGAGCGGGACACCTACCCCGTAGCATCCCCCACCCCGCTGGAAGCCATCAAGTTCCGCATGGAGCAGATGGGTTACAAACAGAAAGACCTGGCCGGACTGGTGGGCGGCGCGAGCCGGGCCTCCGAAATCATGACCGGCAAGCGCGGGCTCACCACCGAGATGATCCGCCGACTGCGGGACGAGTGGGGTATCCCCGCCGACTCTCTGCTCGGCGGTGCCACGCCCGACCCCGACCCATCCGCGCCGACTCCCGGCGCGGATGGCGCGTACGATCCCGACAACTACCCGCTGAAGCAGATGTACGGCCGCGGATATTTCCCGAAATATTCCAACGACTGGAAGGGCCACCGCAAGGATCCTGCAGGGCTGCTGCGGGACCTCTACCCACACGGCTCCGGAGTGCGGCGGGAACTGGCCCATTGTCGGCAAGGTGGCGGCGAAAACGCAAAGGCCAACCGGCACGCGCTGGACGCCTGGCAACACCGGGTGCTGGTGCGGGCGGCGGAAAAAAAGAACCTGCCCGCCTATGACCGTGCGGCGCTAGATGGGAATTTCCTGCGCTGGCTGGCCGGACTGAGCGTGCTGACGGATGGGCCGCGGCTGGCCTGCGAGGCGCTGGCGGAGAAGGGCATCGCCATGGTGATCGAGCCGCATCTCGAACAGACCTATCTGGACGGAGCCGCCCTGCTAGGCAGCGACGACCGGCCGGTGATCGGGCTCACCCTGCGGCACAACCGGCTGGACAATTTCTGGTTCACCCTCTTCCACGAAATCGGCCACGTGCTGTTCCACCTCTCGCCCGAGAATCCGGTAATTCTCGATGTGGACATCGACCGGAGGAAAACCGATGTGGTCGAGACCGAGGCAGACCGCTTCGCGCTGGACACGCTGATCCCACCGGGCGCGTGGGACGAGCAGGTGCGCCACCTGCACTTGGCCGCCGAAATCCGCGCCGCAGCCAAGCGGCTGTGCGTCCATCCGGCGGTGATCGCCGGTCGCCTGAGACGCGAGGCGAACGACTACCGCATGCACCGCACGCTGGTGGGCTACAACGAGGTAAAAACGGTCTTCGGCATCACGGAGGAAAACTAACGAAGATGCACCACGCAACCTACGAACACAAACTTTTCGGACGGCTCGGGGAGCCGTCCCGATCCCTTTCCCAGGCGGAGGACTCCACGCAGACCTCCGGCTCCGAAAAAACGCCCGGCACGGCCCGACCGCGAGTGCGGATCCGGGAGCACCGTCCGGGCTTCACCGTTTAGATGTATCTAATGATGGCTAACGCCCGTACATCCACCCAACGCCGCCGGCCTGGCAGAAAGGCCGAAGACATCCGTCTCGTGTGGAAGGAGCAAGCTCCGGAAGCCGTGTTTGCGGACAAACCCCTCGCTGAACTTGAAGCCTCGCTTGCGGAGCTCCAACAGTCCAACGAAGAACTGAAGATCAAGGATCAAGCCCGCTCGGCCGCCGTAAAAACGCGCGACGACAAGGTGAAGTCCCTGGCCGCGCTATTGCGCAACGTCGTGAAGGGCGTGCAGTGCCACCCTGCCTACGGCGAGGACAGCCCGCTGTATCGCGCGATGGGCTACGTGCCATTCAGCGAACGCAAAACCGGCCTCATCCGGCGCCCGAAAGCGGGCACCGGTGGCGCTGCCGCAATTGAAAAAACCGTCGTCTGATTCGCTCCTGGCAGAGTAAGAAATCAGAACGACGGCTTGAGAACCCAACCACCGGTCCGCAAGGGCCGGTGGTTTTTTGTTCGACGGCAAGATAGGCACGGTCCCACGAAAATGCCAAGGAAAGGATTTCCAGATTTGCGACCACCCTTGATCCGCCGCATTCGCTATTCCGCCACGTCACCACCCTGGAGAACGCGTTTGTGGCGCTCACGCGGCAGGACTGACAAAGGGAATGAACGCCTCGTCCCCTCCCCCTATTTTTCAGACTCCACCATCCCCCGGTAGCGCCAGGGCGCGTAACCGAGCTTGCGTAATTTCCCCACGTCGAGGCCGCAGGCGCTGACTCTCCACACCGGAAACGGCCCGGCCTCATACGCCGCGATTTCCTTGCCGGGCACCTTCCACGCCACGAACAGCACGACGTGCCGGTCATTGAGCAGGATATCGCCCGGATGCAGGTCGTCCCACGACGCGAGGGGATCGCAGATTCCGGGCAGCTCGCGGGTGGAATACGGGCGCTTGAGATTCCAGCAGCGCGAGACGAATCCCGAGCAGTCGATGCCGCACGACTCGGCGCTGACCCCGGCATCTCCGAGCGCGCGTTTCGCCGGATCCGCGATGTCGCCCGCCTTCTTCCCGGCGGCGATTTTTTCCAAAAACGATTCCGGCGTGTCGAAGCCGCCCCACTGATAGGGCATGCTTCGCGCGGGCACGCCCGGCTGCCACCACCCACGGCGGTCGCCGGATTTCATGAGTGTCCGGTCCGGGGTCTTCACCACGATCCCTTTCGAATCCGGCCCGTGCCGGACATGCCGCTCCTCCGGCATCCATTGCACCCGGGTGTAGCGATAGGCGGTGGCGATCGCCTCGTCCGGCGTGACCCGCGGCGCGCAGGAAGCGCAGAGAAGGGAAATCAAAATCAGCTGGAAAATTTTCACGCGCCCGAGGATTAACAATCCGCCGCGGGAACGGTCACGGAGAAAATGGCCGATCCGGCAGCTTGATCTTTCCCCCCAAGCCCGCAAGCTCCCGCACCCAGACCATGCACGGCACGTTGCGATTTGAAAATGTCACCAAGCGCTTCGGCAACTTCACCGCAGTCGATTGCGTGACGCTGGAAGTCGAGCACGGCAAGGTGTTCTCCCTGCTAGGCCCGTCCGGCTGCGGAAAAACCACCTTGCTGCGGATGGCCGCCGGATTTGAGACACCGGACGAGGGCCGGGTCCTGCTCGATGGCCGCGACATCACCGGACTTCCGCCCGAGCAACGCCCGGTCAACACGGTGTTCCAGAACTACGCGCTCTTCCCGCATCTCAGCGTGCGGGACAACATCGGCTTCGGGCTGAAAATCGCGAAACTTCCCAAAGCGGAAATCACCCGCCAGGTGGACCGGATGCTGGAACTGGTGGATCTAACGTCGCACGCCGACAAGATGCCGGCCAAACTCTCCGGCGGACAGAAACAACGCGTCGGCATCGCCCGCGCACTGGCTAACAAACCGCGCGTCCTCCTGCTGGACGAGCCGCTCGCCGCGCTCGACCTGAAGCTCCGCCAGCGCTTGCTCGTCGAGCTGGATGCGATCCATGACGAGGTCGGCGTCACCTTCCTTTACGTCACCCACGACCAGGGCGAGGCGATGTCGATTTCCGACACCATCGCGGTGATGAACCAAGGCCGCATCGAGCAGACCGGCAAGCCCGTCGAGATTTACGAAACGCCGCGCACCTCCTTCGTCGCGGCATTCATCGGCGACACGAATTTCCTCGAAGGCCGCGTCACGGAATCCCTCGGCGAGCGCTTCTCCCGCGCGGAGATCCCCGGACTCGGCGCGGTGACGATCGACAACGACAAACCGGTGCGCCCCGGCGACCGGATCCATCTGTCACTGCGCCCGGAAAAACTGATGGTCTCCCGCGAAAAGCCGGCGAACGGCCCCTGGGACAACTCGGTGCCCGGCACCGTGGAGGACATCATCTACTTCGGCTCACACACCCGCTACTGGGTCCGCTGCGGCGGCTACCGGATCTGCGCCGAGCAACAACACCGCACCTTCCCGCTCGACGAAACCGCCCCGAGCTGGGGCGACCCGGTGTGGCTGCGCTGGCACGCGAACGACGGGTTTTTGCTAGAGCAATACCGCGAGGAGGACGAGGAGCTGCTGACGCTGCCGGAGGAGTGAGTGGAGCGCGGAATTTATTCCGATGCCTTTAAGGATTGGATAGAATTTCGGTCGATTTCCTTATCCCGGCAGGGATTGCAGCGGATAGCCCGGGGTCGAGGAGCGGTAGCGACGACTACCCCGGGTCTCGGTTTTCAAAGATTCGCACCCTGAAAGGCGTGCCAGAAGGGCTCGATGCACCACGGACATCCGCTACTTCTGCGACCCACTACCGGGGTCGAATTCTTCTATTTCCTCGTTTCCCCGGGTGTTCGTCGCTGTCGCTCCTCGACCCGGGGCTACAATCCGTGATCCCTGCCGGGATCAAGAAGCGAAGTGCAAGGATCCAATCCTTAAAGGCATTGGCCTTCCGCCCTCGTCATCGTGTGGTTGCGACCACCCGGCCCGCCGGGCTGGCATGGTGCCGGGCCTTTGGCCCTCAAGAGCGCCATCTCATTTTCCGACACACCTTCTCAATTCCAACCATCAGGCTTCGATCCCGAGCTTCGTGCGAAGGCGTTCGATCTCCTCGGACAGCGCGCCCCAGCGGGTGTAGCTGACTTCCAGCGATTTCGCGAGTTTGTCCACGGCGTTGGTGACCTCGCGGAGTTTGCCGGAATTGTTGCTTACTTCCTCGCTGGAGAGTTGCTGGGTGAGGGTCGCTTGCGCGCCTTCAAGCTCGGCGATTTTCGCTTCGAGCGCGGTGAATTCGGTTTCCAGCGGCTTGAGGACCTTGGAGCGGATTTCGCGCTGCTCGGCCTCGATCCGGCGTTGTTCCTTGCGATTCACGCCGGGGACGGATTGCCGGGACGAGCCGTTGGCCGACGCGGCGCTGCCGAGCGTGGTGAGGCGCGGGGCGATGCCCTTTTTCGCGGCCTCGTCCTCGGCGGACTTTTCCAAGTAGTAGGTGATGTTTCCGGCGTAGAGTGTCGGTTGCTCGCCGGGGCGGAATTCGAGGGTCTTGGTGACGAGGGCGTCGAGGAACTGCCGGTTGTGGGAAACGATCATCACGCTGCCGGGGTAGTCGATGAGCGCGCGCTGGAGCACGTCCTGCGATTGCATGTCGAGGTGGTTCGTCGGCTCGTCGAGGATGAGGAAATTCGCGGGACGCAGCAGCATGCAGACCAGCGCGACGCGCGAACGCTCGCCGCCGGAGAGGACGCCGATTTTCTTAAAAACATCGTCGCCGCGGAAAAGGAAGCAGCCGAGCAGGTTCCGGGCGTGCGGCATGGCCTCGCGGGAGGCGGCGGCCTCGACGGTTTCGAGCACGGTGAGCTCCGGGTCGAGCTCGTCGGCGTGGTTCTGGGAGAAAAACGAGGTGGCCACCTTGTGGCCGAAGGTGTGGGTGCCGGCGTCGGGTTCCTCCTGCGCGGTGATCATCCGGCAGAAGGTGGATTTGCCCGCGCCGTTCGGGCCGACGATGGCGAATTTCTCGCCCTTGTTGATTTCGAAATCGAAGCCGCTGAAGATGTTGAGCGCGCCGTAGGATTTCGCCACGCCGTCGAGTTTTGCCACGGTGTGGCCGGAGTTCGGCGGTGGTGGGAATTTGAAATTCATCACCGCGTCGTCGCGCTCGGGCTGCGGGATGCGCTCGATTTTCGCGAGCATCTTGATGCGCGATTGCACGAGCGTCGCCTTGTTCGCCGAGGCACGGAAGCGGTCGATGAAACGCTGGATTTCGCCGATCTCGCGTTGTTGGGCTTCGTATTGTTTGAGCTGGATTTCCTTCCGCAGCACCGACTCGCGTTCGAAGTAGGAGAAATTCCCCGCATACTCCTCGGCCCGGCCGTTCGCGAAGGCGATGGTGCGGGTGCAGAGCGTGTCGAGCAGCGCGCGGTCGTGGGAAATGAGCAGGATCGCACCGGGGTAGTTGATCAGGTATTGCTCGACCCAGATCTGGGTGCCGATGTCCAAATGGTTCGTCGGTTCATCGAGCAGCAGGACTTCCGGCTCCTGGAGGAACAGCTTCGCCATCGCGATCCGCATCTGCCAGCCGCCGGAGAATTCCGAGCAATCGCGGGTGAAATCCTTGGCTTGGAAACCGAGGCCTTTCAGCACCGATTCGATCCGCGGCTTCATGCGGGCCGGGTCGGTGGCGTCGAGCAACAGCTCCAGCTCGCCGATTTCCTCGAGTAAATCGCCGTAGGGTGAAGAGCGGGGATCGAGCTTGGTGAGTTCGTTGGAAAGCCGGTCAATTTTCTCGCTGAGCGCCATCGTTTCGCCGAACGCGGACTCGGTTTCCTGCCACAGCGTGCGGCCTTTCACGTGAATCCCTTCCTGCGGCAGGTAGCCGATGCGCGTCCCTTTCGGCGCGTGGATCTGGCCGGAGGTTGGCCGGATCAGTCCCGCCACGCATTTCATGAGCGTGGACTTGCCCGCACCGTTGTGACCGGCGAAGGCGATGCGCTCGCGCGGCTGGACGGAAAAGGCAAGGTCGTTGAAGAGGACGCGGGCGCCGAATTCAACGCGGAGTGACTGGACGGAAATCATCGGAGGCGGAAGATGCACGCCACGGGCGCGGGGTCAAGCCCCAGGGGGAGTGGGATCAGTCGGCCGTGGACGGGGCCGAAAGCACGAGGCTGCGGGAGAGCTTGGTTGCGGCCTTTTCAAAGGTCACGAGCGGCAAACCGTTGGTGGTGTATTCCGCGTGAATCAGGCGGTCGAGGAATCCCGGTTTGGCGGTGGCGAGTCCGGCGACGGAGAGCAAATCGATCAGTCCGGGCTGAACGACGAAAGTGGGTAGGGAAAGTAGGTTGAGCAGACCTTGGAAAATCTCGGACTTCGCCATCCGGTAGTGATGCTGACAGGCGAAATAGGCTTCGGAGACCACGAGATTCGAAACAAAGACGACGACTCCGGACTCCTCGACTTCCGCGAGATAATCACGGGCGACTTCGGCAAGGGGCTCTGGCTGGCCGGTGAGCAACCGCATGAGGACGGAGGTGTCCAATCCGGCGCGGATTTCAGGACGGTTCATTCCAGTTCTCTACGATGCTTTTCCGGATGGATTCCGAAGAGTGGTCGGTCACGTTTTCCGGAACCAGATGAGCCAATGGGGCCTTGAAATTCCGCCAATCGACCGCTGGTGAGACTTTCGTAGCAGGCTTTCGCTCACGCAGCCATTGCTCGAAGAGACTGATCGTCACATCCCGCAGGGTGCGCCCTTCGCGGGCGGTTTCTGCTTTCACTTCGCGGTAAAGCTCATCGGGAATCTGAAAGGTGGCTTTCATGGATACAGCTTGCTGTATTCATGGCCTGAGGTCAAGGCTCCGGATCTCGTCAAAAGTCCATTCCCCATGAGAATTGAACGCCAAGTGTGGGATTTTCATCGCCAAACCAGATCAAGCCCCGATCTGCCTTGCCGCCTGCAGCGTGTTTTTCATCAACATCGCGATGGTCATCGGGCCGACGCCGCCGGGCACGGGGCTTATAGGATTGCAGCCCGTTCTTCTGCGCGAATTTCGCCAAACCCGGTATGTGTTCGCCGAGCAGGGAGCGGGAAGGTCCAACGAGATTGATGACGGCGAGGCGCATGGGATGATATCAAGCAAGAGCCTCCAAGGGCAGTACTTGAATGGATTCCCCGAGAGGATAGGACTTACGTCCCGGGTAGATGACAAGAAGCTCGTCTAACTTCAAATCATCCATGGCGATTTTCATCGAAGCGGTGAGTTTGGGAGCGTCCCGCCGCTTGCACTCGATGCCGATCCTTTTTCCATCCTTGAACAACAGGAGATCGAGCTCCGCGCCATTGTGGGTGGCCCAGAAATACTCCTGATCCGGTTGATAGTGGCGGAGGGTTTCCTCGATCGCGTAGCCCTCCCAGGAAGCGCCGATCTTCGGATGGGTGAGCAGGTCGTTTTCGGATTTGATATGGGTGAGTGTGTGGAACAGCCCGGAATCCCGGAAGTAGATTTTGGGCGCTTTGACTTGCCGCTTCCCGAGATTTTCATGCCAAGGTTGTAGCTGGCGAATCATGAAAGTGTGGGTGAGAAGATCCACATAGCGCCGGGTCGTCGTGGCCGAAACGCCCATCGAGCCGGCGATCTCCGACGCATTCCAAGTCTGCCCATGACAATGGGCGAGCATGGTCCAGAACCGCATCATGGCGACCGGGGAAATTCCCATTCCTGATGCAGGCAGATCCCGCTCAAGAAAAGTGCTGACAAATCGACTCCGCCAAACGGAACTGTCCTGGTCGTTTTCCGCCAGATATGACAGGGGGAATCCCCCGCGCAGCCAATGCCGTGGCATCGCAGTCGCACCGACTTCCGACAGATTAAAGCCGGTCAACTCCAAGGTCTCGATGCGACCGGCCAAGGACTCCGACGATTGCCGGAGCAATTCCGGAGCCGCGCTGCCGAGCACGAGGAACTTCGCGGGATTCGGCTGACGGTCCGCAAGCACCCGCAGCAGCGGGAATAACTCCGGCTTGCGTTGGATCTCATCGATGACGACCAAGCCCGTCAAACTCTCCAGCGCCAGCTTGGGCTGATCCAGGCGGGCCAGGCTCTCCGGATCTTCGAGATCGAAATAGTTCACCGAATCCGGTGGGACAAATTCCCGCGCCAAGGTAGTTTTTCCACATTGCCGGGGACCCAACAACGCGGTCACCCGGCTCCGGCGCAGGGCGGTTTCAATCTTGGTTTTTACGCCGTCACGGTGAATCACATCCCGAAATTACCATGAAAATTGAATACTTAAAGTAGAATTTTCATGGTAAAATCAATGCATGCTCCGATCTGCCGCGCCGCTTGCAGCGTGTTCTTCATCAGCATGGCGATGGCCATCGGGCCGCCGCCGCCGGGGATCAATCGCCATGGTCTTCGAACAACGACTCCAAATCTCCCGCTGCCACCATTCGTAGCGCCTTCTTTCGCACTAAAGAATCAGCAACATCGACTACCTGCATTCTCCCATCTTTCATTCGTCCAACCATCAACCGGCCGAAATCCATCCCATGCTTGTCCGCAAACTGAGCGAGGCCCTTGACCTTCGCCCAAGTATCGTTCCGCGAATCATCGTGCGGCTCCAACACATCCACTTCATAGCTCTTGCCCTTCTTCCGAACGATGAGGAAGTCGGGATAAAAGGGTTTTTCCCCTGCCAATTCATAGGGCACGCAAAGCGCCCACGGGCGCCTGTCGAGATTTCTCAACCAACAGACGAAATCATCCGCCTCCATGGCGGATTCGAGAAACTCAATCTCCCATGAATTCAAAGTCGCTGCGAAATCTCCCGCTTCATCGACAAAAAGGTGATTCTTCCAAATCTTGTCACCCGGTTTTTCCACGATGACCTCTGGCAATTCCCACTCGTGAGTAACCGCCCTGCCGCTCGATTGGATCAACTGATGGAATCGTGCCCGCTCCGCTTCCGGCAGCTCCTTGATTTTCACCTTGGAGACCGCCCACAGCGCCTCGAACTCTTTCCTCGCCAGTTTTTCCATCGCGCCCAGCGTTTCGCCCTGCCTGATGATTGCGAACAACTCCAATTTCGAATCGCCAGGGTTCTCCTTGTCCTGATAGCGCTTCCAATAGCTCCGGTGCAACCCCTCGCCCGCCGCAAGCACACGGCCCGACTCATCAAAAAGCTGATCGATGTTCTCCTGTGAAAGCACGAGCTTGGTGGTGTTGGTGGTCGTGGCCTTCATGCCGCCAACCGAAATGTGCGTTACATCCACCTCGATCTCTCCTCCCTCGCGCACCACTGACCGCCAATCCTTCTCCCGCTTCGCATAAAGCTCCCCGAGTTCCTTAAGCTTTCCCGTCAGGGTCTCCCGCATCTTCTCATCGGCCTTCTTGTCGATCCCTTCGTGAACCAGCAACCCAGCAAGCCGCAACGCCCGTTTCACATCACTCATCCTGGGTGCGCGATTCACACTGTAGGTGGGGAGCTTCGCGAGGTGCTTGAAGACATCGGTAAAATCCGGATTCCGGCCATAATACCCGGCATCCGTGGTGGTTTTGCTTGGCACTCCGTCATGTTCATCCGGGCTGCGGAGTTTCGAGAGCACCGCTTCCAGTGTCTCCTTGTCGTAGTGCGGCAGGAAGAGTTCCACCGTATTGAGCGCTTCGTCGCTCTCGATCCGCCTGGCGAGCGGTGTCCGGATCATTCGTCCCACAAGTTGGGCGATGCTGGTCGGATCCTGAGCGCGGCGGAAACTCATCATCACCTCGGCACGCGGGCAATCCCAGCCCGTCGTGAGCGCGGTTTTGAAAAGAACCACCTTCACGTCCTGCGCGTCCTGAATCCGCGATGCGTCCATCCGCCGGATGATGCGCTGCCCATACTGGATTTCTTCTTTGTCCTGGAAACAATGCACGATCTCATTGACAGCCAGCGGACCCGTCTGTCGTTCGATCACCCGGACCACGTCATGCAGTGGCGTCTTAGTCAGCGTGCCTTCGCTTCCGTCCTCCACTTGCACGACCAGCACCGGCCTTACCTTGTCCCGCTCTTTCTCCCGCGTGCAGTATTTTTCCCAACGGTCACGGAACTGCTTCCAGCGGGCGGCGGCGTTTTCCAGCAACGTCAGATCGCTCTCGGCATTGGTCTTGGGGCAGGTGGCGATGATGAGATCCTTTAGCAATCCGCTCTCGCGTACCATCTCGGGCGTGATGTTTACCGGCCGCTGCGTGCGGCTTGTGTTTCCAAGCAGTTCCGTAAAGCGCTGGGGCGTCGCGCTCATGCCTAGAACCAAGGGAACCGCCGGCAATCCATCCGCCTCCGAGCCAGTGATGAACTTCTGCATGATCGGCTTTCTCGACTTGTCCGTCACGCCTGCTCCGCGGTGCGCCTCATCAATAATCAGAATGAAATCCTGCGGGGACTCTGCGATGGTGTTGGCCACCGTTTGCCAGAAGGTGAACGTCTTCTTGTCTCCACCTTTGGTCAGCAGTTTGTCTTTGCCGAGGAGCTGGGTGTTGATGAAATACAGACAACCGGGCTGCAAGCGCTCCTCGTCGAAGCTGTCGCTCTCCACAGTGAAAAGCTTGTGAAAACGCAGGTGCTCGCAAGCTGCCATGAGCTTGCTTTTGCTTTGCTGGTTGAGTTCCGGGGAGTCGGACAGCCAGAGAAACGTTGTCTGCGGCCTTGGAACGATTCCGTCTTCGCCACCCAGCAGCCAATCGATGACAGCTGCCACGGTGATGGTTTTGCCCGATCCGGTCGGCGCGCTCAGAACGATTGCCTCCAAGTCGCCCTCCGCCACGCTTTGTCTTGCCTGCGACAGCCGCGACAGAATCAAGCGGGCCGATGTGTTCTGGAAATCCTTCAGTTCAAATTTCATGCGGCGTCATTTCTTCTGGTTGCCGTAAGGCGGGTTTTCCTCGCGCAGCAGTAAGGCTTCACGTTCCTGTTGCTCGGCCCATTCGCGAAGTTCCGCCGCGTTTTTGACGCGTGGGCCTGAGTGTGGATGCTCCGCCGCCCAGCGGCGGGTGTTCTCGCCCATGCGGCGCACATCGTCACCGGCTTCGACGGCCAGCGCGTCCTTGATGCTCCAAAGCTCCTCAAAAATCGGGTCGGTTTTCGTTTTCATAAGGCGAGTCTCCCATCAATTCCAAGGGGGTGCAAACATTGGGCAGCACCCATCCACGGCGGGCGGCCTCACGCTCCAGGCGGCGAAGGATCTGGGCATTGGCCAAATGGCGGCAATTCCACGTCAGCAAATAGTCGGCCTCCGCTAAAGTGGCCACCGCGAGATGCACGGCGTCGGCCCGGGCAGCGGGCGGCAGGCTGCCGGTTGCCAGAAACTGAGCGGCAAGCTCCACCGCGGCCGTCGAAATCGGGAGCGCCGCCATGCCCGCGAGTTTTTCCAAGCGCAGGTGTGCCTGCCGCTCGTTGCCTAGGGACGCTTCGCGCAGGGTTTCGTCCGATGTCACACAAACAAAAGACTCCCGGCGCAGTTGCCACCAATCCCGCGTCACCTGCTGGTTGCCCGCGATGCTCAAGTCCCGGCTGGGGTCCGCTACCAACAGGCTCACGAAACTGGTCTCGATGTAAACGATCTCCCTCATCAGCGCAGCACCTCCGGCAGGTTGATACGGAAATTCTCCAAATAGTTTTTGTAAAGCTGCACGCACTGATAGCGACGGCCCAGCGCCCGGCGCATCTGGGAGAAGTTCTCCTCGCTGTCCGTCACTAGAAACAGCCACTCGATGTCCTTGCGCTCGTCGAGCTTCGCCCGGAAGTCCCGGAACTCGCTCTCCCGGATCAACACTGCGAACGGCGAACGCTTTGGAATGAACCACGGCGTCGAGCCCTTGGAGTCTTCCCGCTCGCCCCGACAACCGGCCATCATCCACAACACCGGCAGAATCGCCTTGAAGGAATCCCCTCGGGCCACCTCGTCGGAATCGAGAAAATCCAGGCGGAAGTATTCGAGGTTTTCTTCAAAGCCATCACTGAGAGATCGGCCGCTTAAGTAGCTGCCGACTAAAGGTTTTCCATCAGATGCACAGCCAGAGATGGCGTTTCGGCATCTGGGCCAAGTAACACTTTCGGCGATACCTTGTTCTTCATACTGCTTCATGCCGGGCAGAATTCCTCGCTTCTGAAGCTCTTGGCCCGCCTTGTATTCAGCTTCGTTGTTTGTTACCAAAATTGCTCGGCGACGGCCGGAATCTTCAGAGTTTAAAAGAGCTGTCGCGTGCATCGTCGTGCCAGAGCCCGCAAAGAAATCTAAAATTAGAGCGTCCGGCTTGTTTCTGACAATAGCGCGTAGGGAGTCACGAACGGCATATAGCGATTTAGGGAAATCGAAATTGACCTCCTTTCCAACAGTCGAACGCAACATGCTCGATCCATAGATTCCAGAATCGTGAAAGCCACGATGCCACACCGTTTTGATATTTCGCTGTCTGGCCTCAGCACTGGAATATTCGACTTCAAGCGCACCGGTCACAGCATCTTTTCCAACAATTCTTATCTCTCCTTTGTCGATACGACCTCGTGAGCCCTTGTTGAGGTAAAGAATCGTCCAAGTGTTACGCTTTTTGTCAAATCCACCAAGCTTCACAAAACCTCCATAAATAAGCTCACGTAACGTTGATGGTTTGGCTTGCCAATTTCCGTAGGAACCATCGGTTCGTAAGGGCCAAGCAACAGTACCGGGCGTAAAAGATGAAAGGTCTGGATTCTGTCCAATCGGCAATGGTTCCCCAACCTTAGTTATCACTTTTGTAGTTGGATCTACATGAATTGGATAAAAGAGATTCGGCCGGTCCTCTCGTCGAGAATTGTTACCCCCACGCAACAACCACTCCCACCTTGGAACCTGAAATCGTTTCTGATCGGATTGATCGGGAGAGAGAAGATCATCGTGATGCGTGTCTACCTTGGCATCTGGTTTGAAAACAAAAATTGCATATTCCTCAACTCTGGCAAGACGGCCCTGCGAAACACCCTTCTGATTGATGACAATAGTGACCATCTGCTGGGTGCATTCCGAGTAATTTTGCTCAAGAAGCATTCCAAGATGGTGAACTTCGTGTTCGTCGATAGTGACAATCAACACACCATCCGGCTTCAGCAACCGTTTCGCCAGCAGCAGGCGTTTTTTCATCATGGACAGCCATTTCGAATGCCGGAAGGAATCCGTCTTGTCCACGTAGTCGTTGTTGTATTTCCAATCGCGGGCACCGGTGTTGTAGGGCGGGTCGATGTAAATCACATCCACCTGGCCTTCGTAACAGTAGAGCAGGAGCTGGAGGGCGTGGAAATTGTCCGAGTTGATGAGCACGTTCCACGGCTTGTCCGGGCCGCCGCGGGCGATGCGGTCCACCGGCACCAGAGCCGGATAGATCGAGTCGCCGAAGCTGCCGACCACCACCAGCTCCGCCACCGGCACCTCTCCGCCCTCGTCGGCACCAGTGGAATAGCCTTCGACAGGTTTGACCAAGTCCGCCTTGCCCTTGCGGATCGCCCTCACTTTCCAGACCTGATTTCCGCCTTCCCGCTTCTTCGCCACCAGATCCCCCACCTTCACCGGCAGGTTCGGCAACCGCACCGTTTCCGGCAGATGTTCCTCGAACACCAGACCGAATTTCTTGTTCTTCTTCAGGTCACGCACTTCCGCCGCAACTGCCTTGCGCAAGCGTTCGTCGGGAATCTGGGCGATGAGATCTTCAATCTTGGCCATGGACTGGCAACAGGCTATGACGCTGCCGGATGGTGGGAAGGGAAAAAAGTAAGAACTCAAACAACTCGCTTGGTTGTAATCACCAACTAGCCGAATGGCTGCTTCCTTCCCGTGGGAATGGAGGCAAACAGCAAGGTAAAACCGACTCAAGCCCCGATCTGCCGCGCCGCCTGCAGCGTGTTTTTCATCAACATCGCGATGGTCATCGGGCCGACGCCGCCGGGCACGGGGGTGATGGCGGAGCAAAGCGGGGCGACTTCCGCGTAAGTGACGTCGCCGGTGAGGCGGTAGCCGGATTTTTTCGAGGCATCCGGCACGCGGTTGATGCCCACGTCGATGACGACGGCTCCGGGTTTCACCCAGTCGGCCTTGACCATTTCCGGGCGGCCGACGGCGGCGATGAGGATGTCCGCGCGGCGGCAGATGGCGGGCAGGTCCTTGGAGCGCGAGTGGGCGATGGTGACGGTGGCATTGGAATTTTTGGCGACTAACAAAAGCGCCATCGGCTTGCCGACAATCATGCTGCGGCCGATGACGACGGCCTCGGCGCCGTTGGTGTTGATGCCGGAAACCGCGAGCAGTTTCATGCAGCCGGCCGGGGTGCAGGGGACGAAGCCGGTGGGATCCTCGAGCACGAGCTTGGCGACGTTTTCCGGGTGGAAGCCATCGACATCCTTGCGCGGGTCGATGGCGCGGATGACGGCTTCCTCGTCGATGTGCTTGGGCGGCGGCGATTGCACGAGGATGCCGTGGACGGCGGGGTCGTTGTTCAAATCACGGACGACTTGGAGCAGTTCCTCCTGGGTGGTTTCCGCCGGGAGTTCGATTTTCAACGAGTGGAATCCGAGCTCGGCGCAGGTGCGGGCCTTGGAGCCGACATAGACTTGCGACGCGGGATCGCTGCCGACGAGCACCACGGCGAGGCCGGGGCGGATGCCCATGGCTAACAAGGCGGCGGTTTCCGCGCGGCACTCGTCAAGCACGGCGGCGGCTACGGATTTTCCATCGAGGATTTTCGGTGAGTTCATGGGATTGATGTTAGGCGTCGTCGGTGCCGCTGATGAGCAGGTTTTCGATTCTGAGGCGTTCGCTTTCAAAAGTCTCGGGGGTCATGCCGCGGGGCAGGTGGATGGCTTCGGCAAAGGTGACTTCCACCCGGCTGAAGGGCCAGGGAATCACGAAGCGGTCCCAGCTTTTCAAGCGCAAGGCGGAGGAGAATTTCACATGTACGGGAATGATCGGCGCGCCGGTGGATTCCGCGAGTTTGATCACGCCAGGCTGGATGACGTAGCGGGGCCCCCGCGGACCATCGGGCGTTAGGCAAACGTCGAAGCCGTCCTTCAAGGCGTGTTTGAGTCCGATCAGGGCGGCCACGCCGCGACGGGAAGAGGATCCGCGGACGGCACCGAGGCTGAAGACCGCCATGGCGCGGGCGACCAGATCGCCGTCGTGGCTGGCGCTGGTGAGTGTGACCGCCTTGCGGTGCGTGCTGCAAATCCGGTTCCACGCGGCGGGCACGGTGAAAAACCGGTTGTGCCAGAGAATGTAGATGACCGGCGGGACGGCGGCGGCCGGCGAGCCGACGCCACTGAGGTCGCGCACTTCGAGCCGGAGGGAGGCGGTGACGAGTTTCATCGTCCAACCCGCAAGCGTGCCGAGCATCGCGCTCTTGCGGTCGCTGCGGACTTCACTGCCTTTTTTCGAACTCATCGGAACTGCGGAATCATGCCCTCACAGGAATCCGGCGGGGTGGAGGGTATCGACGAGGTATTGCTGGCGGGACATCATTTCCTGATACATCTCGTGGGCCTGCGGGTTAGGATCGCAGCGGGATTCCGAGTCGCCGGCGACCAGATAGCTGGCGATCTCCTCGAACCCGAGCGACTCGCCGCTCTGATGGAAAAACGCGACCGCCGCCTGCATCGCCGCGCCGATCGCCGCACCCTGGCGGCTGGAAACGGGCACCACCGGCGCGCCGAAGACATCGGCTAACAACTGCCGCGTCACCGGACTGGTCACGCCCGGGCCTAGCAGGCGGATTTCGGGCGGCTCGAATCCCAGATCGCGCAGCCGACTCATCGCATAGCCGAGGCCGAGCGCCACGCCCTCCGCCGCCGCGCGGGCCATGTGGGCGGGGGTGAAATTTTCCGGCGTCATGCCGTGCAGCAGTCCGGTGCCGTCGGGGAGTTTGGGAATCGACTCGCCGGTGAAATAAGGCAGCAGCAAGAGCCCGTCCGCGCCCGGTGCGACGCTGGCGACCATGGTTTCGAATTGTTCCGCAGTCCATCCGTAGTGACGGCGCAGCACTTCCGGGGCGACCGCCGCATTGGTGGTGGTTGCCAGGCCGAGCCAGCTGCCGGTCGCGTTGCACAGCGCGGTGATTTCTCCCCGATAGTCCACCACCGGCGAGTTCCCCACGCCGACGATGACGCCCGCGGCTCCGAGTTCGACCGCGACCGTGCCATTCGTGACGCAGCCGGCGGCAAGCGCCGCCAACATCGGTGCCGCGCTGCCCGCGCCGACCTGCACCCTATCAGAAATCCCCCACTCGCGGGCCAGCGCCGGGCGCAGCAATCCGCGCGGCTGGTCGGAGGCGCCGATGGGTGGGAGCAGCGAGGCGAGTGCCGGATCGATGAAATCCAACAACTCCGCCGACCACTGGCGCGTCCGGATGTCCAGCAGTCCGGTGCCCGACGCGCTGCCCGCCTCGGTGGCCCGCTCGCCGGTCAACCAGTAGGCGATGAAATCCTGTGCGGTGAGCAGGCTGGTGGCGCGTTGAAAATGATAGGGTTCGTGTTGTTTCAGCCACAGGCACTCGGCTGCGGCGGATTCCACGCCCGGTGCTTGTCCGGCGAGTTCGATCAGGCCGGGTGCGCCGCCGAACGCGCGGGCGATTTCATCCGCCTGGCGTTTTACCGAGGTGTCGCCCGCGAGTTTTGCCGGACGGATGATGCGGTTGCCCTCGTCGAGCAGGACCAAGCCGCGCTGGGGGCCGGCGACGCCGATGGCGGCGAGGCGTTCTTTCTGGTTTTCCAGTGCCGCGAGGCATTGGCGCACCGCTTGGTCCACCGCAGTGATCCATTGCGCGGGGCTCTGCTCGCGGTAGCCGGCGGGGAGCCCTTCGATCCAGTCATGCGGAACCCAGGATTCGGCACGGATCACGGCCGATTCCAAATCCAAAGCCACCGCGCGAGTGCCGCCGTGACCTATTTCGATCCCCAAAAAATACATATTGATTTGCTGTCCGCCGGGCGAACTGCATGAGTTTCGCCAAGGATGTCGCTTTGACAAGTCCTGCCGCAGGGAAATCCGGTAACTCGCCGGGGTTTGACATGATTTAAAGATTCCGATAATCAGCATCCATGAATGAAACGCAGTCGGACGCTTGGTTTTACTCGCGGGAGGGAGAACGGCTCGGACCGGTGACTTTCGCGGAATTGAGAGCCAAAGCCGCAGAGGCCGGCTTGAACCCCCGACTCGACATGGTCTGGATCCACGGCATGCCCGAGTGGAAGCCGGCGGGCGAAATCGACGGCTTGTTCGAGCGCCGCGCCGCGACGGAAGGCGGGGAAGCGGCGTCGGCAAGCGACCCTTATGACCCGCCGGAATACGATTCGGAGGAGGATTTCGAGACCGAGGAAGGGCCCTGGCCGGGGGCCCGCCGGCGGAGTTTTCTCGCTGTTACTTTGATTTTTCCGGCGTTGTGGGTATTTGGATTCATTCTGGCCACTCCAACCCTGACCGGCCTGCTCGGCGCGGAAAACATGAAAATCGCCGAGCTTGCGTCGAACATCGTGCCATTCATCGTCGTGCTGTATTTCAGCCTCCAGCGATTGGCGAACCTGGGCATGAGCCGCTGGTGGTATCTCGCCAATTTCGTGCCGATCCTCAATCTCTGGCTCGGCTACCGCTGCTTCGCCTGTCCCGCCGGGTATGCCTACCACAAGACGCTCGACGGGGTGGGCGTCTTCCTCGCCATTCTTTACTGGCTGATGCTGCTCGCCGTCGTGCTCGCCATCGCCGCGGTCATCGCCATCTTCCTCGGAGGTGTCGGACCGGATGTGCAAGAACAGTTCCAGGAAATCCTGCGGAAGTCGTTAGAGCCGAAATCGTGATTCAGTATTCCAAACAAGCCGACGAGCGCCGCGATGCGGGCCCGATGGAATGCTGGTGCCTGCATGGTGCCGTGGGCATGGCGGCGGACTGGCGCGGCTTCGCGAAATCCCTGGCCGCCACCGCGATCAGCTCGCGGGCGGTGGACTTGTGGCGGTTTCTCGACTGCTGCCCGCTGCCGATTGCCGGGTTCGGGAAAACCCTCAACGCCGAGGCCGGCGGCGAGGTCTTCCGCGGCACGGGCCGGGCTTTGTTAGGCTACTCGATGGGCGGACGCATGGCGTTGCACTCGCTGCTGGAGAAGGATCATCCGTGGCAGGCCGCCGTGATTGTCTCCGCGCATCCGGGATTGGAAAACGCAGCCGACCGCTCGTCCCGCCGCGCGTCCGATGCCGAGTGGGCGAGCCGCGCGCTCGCCGGAAACTGGCAGGAATTTCTCACCGCCTGGAATGCCCAGTCACTGCTCGGCGCCACGCCGATGCGGGACCCGCAGGCGTCCGGCAGTCTGATCATGCGCCGTCGGGAAATCGCCCGCAGCTTCGTCGATTGGTCGCTCGGCGTGCAGGAACCGCTGTGGGACCGGCTTGGCGGAATTTCCGTCCCCGTGCTCTGGATCGCCGGGGAAAATGACCCGAAATTCCTCGCCCTCGCCGAGCGCGCCGTTTCCCTGATGCCGGATGCCCATCTCGCCATCGCCCCCGGTGCGGGCCACCGCGTGCCGTGGGAAGCGGAAACCTGGTTCGCCGAAAAAGTGTCCGGATTCCTTCGGCTCGGGCGAATTTGATCAATCCCACTGTTGACGCTTGTCAGCAGCCGAAAGGATCGTTTTTTTAGTTGGTATTGAAACTGGTCCGTCAAACAAAGCTGCATTTCCAGCAAGGAAACTCGGACAAGGTCTATGAGGTGGACTTGTGTGAGGCGGGCGGGGGCGAGTTCCTGGTGAATTTCCGCTACGGCCGGCGGGAGGCGGCCTTGCGCGAAGGCACCAAGACGGCATTCCCGATGTCGCGGGCCAAGGCGGAGGCGATTTTCGACGCCTTGGTGACGGAGAAAACCGCAAAGGGATATCAAATCACGGCAGGCACCGGAACGGTCGCGGCGCAACCGCGGACCGTGCGCGCACCCGCACCGGACCTCGTCGATCCGCGGCGGGTGGCGGTTGCGAAACGGCTGGCGGATGAAGCGACCGGCCGAGTCCCGAAGAACTCCCGATGGAAGCTCTCGCGGGTGATCTGGCGCGCCGGCGCGTGGAAAATGACGGAGACCGCGGATTCGATCGCCGCCTTGGTGCCGCAGATGAAGTCCGAGATCGATTTCTGGTGCGCGGCCTGGGCGCTCGGCCGCTGCGGCGAAGCGAAGCATGCGGTGGTCCTGGAATTGATTGGCGAGCGGGCGAAATCCGTGCCGTGGGTGCTGTCGATGGTGGTCGAGGCGCGGGCCGCCTTGTTGCCGGATGAGCCTGTTCCGGCGGGTGACCATGATCTCACGCGGCTCGAACACGAGCTGCGCAGCGGGTCGCTCGATGAGGCCGGGCAGCGCGAGCTTGTCTTGTTAGCTGCGGGTCGGCCCGCGCTGCGCGAGGTGGTGCACGAGCTTGTGAGGTGCCTGCCGCTGCAAAGCGGCACGATGGCGTTTTTCCGGCAGGTGTTGAAATCGGCCGAGTTCCGGCTGGATGCGGAGCTTTACGGCCAGGTCGTGCGGCGGATCGAACAATCACGGGCGAATCCGGTGAATTACCCGGTTAGGAAAGGCGCGCCGCCTGCTGTTTTCCCCTCCACCACGCGGGATTACCTGCGCCGCCGCGTGATCCGGCATCTGCGGGTGATGGGGGAAAGCGGCGACCCCGCGCTATTCATTCCACTGGCCACCGGTGTGTTGGCGGCATGCGATGATGCGGTCGATAGCCCTCAGGAAACTTCGACGGTCAGCTACACTTATGATCGCGCCACGCGGCGGTCGGTCGAGCACCGGATCTGGTCGCCGCGTTATGGCAATCGTCTCGGATTCACGTGGCTGTTGCGCGGCGCGGGCAGCCTGGTGGAAATGAACGCGCCGGGCACGCGCTGGCGCTGCAAGCCAGGTCAACGGGGTGATGCCAATGGACGCGAGGAACCATTTCCCGAACTGTGGGACCAGGCTCCGGACGCGGTGATGCACTTGCTTCGCCATGCCCGCAGTGCGGAGGCGCAGCGGTTCGCATTGCGGGTCTGGCGGGCAAATCCGGATTTCCTGGAAGAGGCGGACGGCGGCTTGATCGGCGATTTGCTGGCGAGCTGGTTTCCTGAAACCGTGGCGCTGGGATTGGAAATCGCGCGGGCGAAATGGGACGCTGCGCGGCCGGATTTGAAGCTGCTGCTCGCGATGCTGGACTCGCCGCTGGACGAGGCCCGGACGCAAGGCGTGGTCTGGCTGCGGGAAGCGGCGGCGGTTTTGCAGGGCGATGGGGATTTTCTAGCAGGCGTGGCGT
>JAIFNK010000013.1 GCA_020047775.1 Akkermansia sp.
ATCATCGCGGTGATTTCCGCAGTTCCCTTTTTGATGGTCATGAAAATGGGGGACATGGGGTCCGCTCTCGTTTGGATTCCCGTGCTGGTCGTGGCCCTGCTAGTAGGCGGGATTCCCTTCCGCTATCTCACTTGCATGACGTTTTTGGGTGCCGGGATCCTCCCGCTGCTCTATTTCGTGGCCCTGCCTCTGGTCTCAAAACGGGGGCCGGAGCGGATTGATGTCTGGCTGCGCATGGTGCAGGGCCGGGAGGTGGATATCAGCGGTGATGCCTACGCGCCGCACAATGTCTCGATGGCGGTCGGCAAGGCTGGCTGGAAGGGCGTCGGTTGGAAGGCCACGGTGGAGCGGGGCTCCCTTCACGACAAGGGGTTCATCCCCACGGACACCGCCCACAACGACTACATCTTCGCGGTGATCGCCGAAGAGATGGGTTTCCGGGGAAGCCTGTTGCTGCTCACGGCGTTCGCGCTGCTGCTCATTCAAGGGCTGTTCATCGCGTTTTACAGTCGGGATGCGTCCGGACGCTTACTGGCGTGTCTCGTGGTCGCGCTGTTTTTCGCCCATATCTTCGAAAGCATCGGAATGTGCGTCCTGATCATGCCAATCACGGGGATTCCGATGCCGCTGGTCAGTTATTCCGGCACTTTTGTGGTGATCTGCATGTTCCTGCTAGGGCTGGTCCAGAGTGTGTGGATCCACCGGAATCGCAAGCCCGGGCTGGAGATCAAAAAAGCCGAAGCACAAGCCGGATGATAACGAATGTCGCGACTCCTTGTTTGGGCCGCGTCCTTGAATTTCCCGGGAAACAGGAGCGGCCGGTCAAGCGTCCTCTTCGGGAGCTTTGGGAAGCTTGTCCACCTCTTCGAGCAGGTTGACGATTTCCACGCCGCGGACGGCGGAGGCGTCGTGATGGAAGCGCAGAACCGGCGTGGACTTGAGCACCACGCGCTTCATGACCTTGGACTGGATGGCTCCATGGTCCTTGTTCAGCTTCGCGATCACGGAGGTGGCCTCGCCACCGAGCACGCCGATCCAGACTTTTCCTTCTTTCAGGTCCTGGGTGACCTCGACCTCGCTGACCGTGACCAAGCGGTTGTTCCATTCATAATCTTTCTGAATGACGTTGCCGATTTCACGGCGGAGGAGTTCGTTGACACGGTCGAGACGGCGGGACATGGGAGATGTTGATGGTTGAGAGTTGATGGTTGATTGAAAGAGGAGATTGAGGAGCAGAGGAGTCGTTTCCTTCTCACTATCAACTCTCAACTTTCAACCATCAACTTCTTCAAAGCGTTTGCGCGTATTTTTCGAGTTTGTAGCACTCGATGATGTCGCCTTCCTCGTATTCGTTGAACTCGCCGAGGCGGATGCCGCACTCGAAGTTGGTGCGGACTTCCTCAACCTCGTCCTTGAAGCGGCGCAGCGTGGACATGCGGCCGTCGAAGACCGGGGTGCCGCCACGGATGACCCGGGCGTGGGCCTTGCGGTGGATGCGGCCGTCGGTGACGAAAGAGCCGGCGACGCGACCACGGTTGAGTTTGAAAATCTGGCGGACTTCCGCGTGGCCGATGACGGTCTCGCGGGTGAGCGGTTCGAGCAGGCCGAGCATCGCTTCACGGACCTGGTCGATGAGTTCGTAAACGACCGAGTAGAGTTTGATATCGACGTTGGCGGCTTTGGCGGATTTCACGGCCTTGGCTTCCACTTTGACGTTGAAGCCGAGGATGATCGCATCCGTGGAGGCGGCGTAGGAAATGTCCGACTCGGTGATGGGACCGGCGGCGGCGGTGATGAACGAGGCTTCGACCTTGTCGGATTTGATGTCGAGCACCGCCTTGCGGATCGCCTCGACGGAGCCTTGCACGTCGCACTTGAGGATGAGCTTGAGCTGGGCCTTGCCGGCACCGTCGCGGACCATCGAGTAGAGGTCCTCCATGCGGTTGCGATGCTGGGGTTTGAGTCGGATAAGGCGCTGGGCTTCCTGGCGCTCGGTGGCCAGGGCCTTCGCCTCGCGCTCGGATTTCATCTCGGTGAGATGGTCGCCGACGTTGGGCAGTTCTTCAAATCCGACAACCTCCACCGGCATGCCGGGGTGGGCGGATTTGACGGCGACCCCGCGGTCGTTGATGAGCGAACGGACTTTTCCGGCGAACGGGCCGCAGATGAACGCGGTGCCGACCTTGAGCGTGCCGGACTCGACGATGACCGTGGCGGTGGTGCCGCGGCCGGGCACCACACGGGCCTCGATGACGGCGGCGCGGGCGGTGGCACGGGGATTTGCCTTGAGTTCGAGGACTTCGGCCTGCAGCGCCATGAGGTCAAGCAGGTCATCCATCCCCTTGCCGGTTACGGCGGAAACTTCGGCGAATTCGGTGTCGCCGCCGAAGTCGGTGGTTTGCAGGCCTTGCTCGGCGAGCTGGGATTTCACCCGGTCCACGTTGGCGGACGGAAGGTCGCACTTGTTGATGGCGACGATGATGGTCTTCTTGGCCTTTTTGGCGTGTTTGATCGCTTCGATCGTCTGCGGCATGATGCCGTCATTGGCGGCGACGACGAGCACGACGATGTCCGTGATGTCGGCACCACGGGCGCGCATGTCGGAGAAAATGGCGTGGCCCGGAGTGTCGAGGAAGGTGATTTCCTGATCGTTGTGAATGACCTGATAGGCGCCGATGTGCTGGGTGATGCCACCCGCCTCGCCCGCGGTGATCTTGGTCTTGCGGAGGAAGTCGAGCAGCGAGGTCTTCCCGTGATCGACGTGGCCCATGATGGTAATGATGGGCGGGCGGTTCTTGAGGAGATCGACCGGCTCTTCCTTGACGATTTCAGGCTCCTTGATGACTTCGACTTCCTTGTGGAAACCCTTGTCTTTATCCCGTTTTTCCCGTTCGAAAACAAAGCCGTGAATCTCGCAGATTTTCGCGGCGATTTCAGGCTCAAGCGGTTGGTTGGGAGCCGGGAAGACGCCGATCTTGATCAGGTCTGCCATGATGTTGAACGGCTTGAGTCCCAGTCGGGAGGCAAGGTCCGGAATCAGAATCGGCGGCTTGATGACAATGAGTTTCGGGTCGTCTGAAATCTCAGCTTCGACGACTTCTGCGACGTGAGCTTCCGGCGTTGCGGGAGCGGCAGTCACAGCGGAAGCGGCCACTTCCGCCGCTTTGGCGGCTTTGGCGGTCAGGTCTTCGTCAATGTCGAGAATCTTGGAGATCGTACCAAGAACAGCCTTGCCCGTGCGGGTGGTCTTTTTGATCTTCGACTTCTTATCGTCGGCGAAGAGATCGAGCGCGTTGGCCTTTTGGGCGTCCAGCACGCTGGGCTGCACCGGAACGACCTCTGCCTCCTTGCGTTGGCGCTCGCGGCGCGAAGGTTTCTTGGTCGTGTCGAGGAGATCGAGGACCTTCGATTTTTTAGGAGGGCTATCGCTATTTTCGGGCATCCGGGCTGTCTGCAGAGTTCTTGGGAGAGATGAAGTGGAAATAAGAATGGTTGGGGAAAATTATTCGGTGGCGGTCGCAGAGCCACTCACGATGCCGTGGGCGCGGATGAGGATGGCTTCGGCCGCTTCCTCGGTGATTTCAAGGGCGGCGGCGATGTAGTCGGCCGGCATGTCGATCACCAGCTCGGGGTTGAATCCACCGGCAAGGGTGAGCTTGTTGGCCAGCTCGTCGGTGATGCCAAGTTGTTCACCCAAGGTGTGGGCGGCGCCGCCGATTTTTTCCTTGAACTGCTCTTCCTTGGACTCGTCGCGGCGGACTTGGACGTCCCAGCCCATGAGGCGGGAGGAAAGGCGGGCGTTCTGACCCTTGCGGCCGATGGCCTTGCTGAGATCAATTTCGTCAACCGTGACATGGACCGTGTGGTTGGCCTCATCGACGGTGATCGAGCGGAGTTCCGCGGGCTTGAGCGCCTCGCGGACGAATTCCTTGGGGTCCTCGCTCCAGCGGATGATATCGACTTTTTCGTTGTTGAGCTCGCGGACGATGTTTTTGACGCGGGCACCGCGCATGCCGACACAGGCTCCGACGGGATCGACTTTCGGATCGCTGCTCCAGACGGCGACTTTGGTGCGGAATCCCGCTTCACGGGCGATGCCACGGATTTCCACGGTGCGGTCGGAAATTTCATTCACTTCGGCCTCGAAAAGACGGCGGACGAAATTCGGGTGGCTGCGGGAAAGGATGATTTCCGGTCCGCGGCCTTCGTTTTCCACGGCAAGCACGTAAGCGCGGATGCGGTCGCCGATGTTGTAGTCCTCGCCCTGCACGCGCTCGCGGTTCGGCATGATGCCCTCGAATTTCCCGAGGTCGATCATCACGTCGTTGCGCTCGAAGCGGCGGACGGTGCCGGACACCACGTCGCCCGCGCGGTCCTTGAATTCCTCGTAAATCATTTCCTTCTCCGCCTGGCGGAGGCGCTGCATCATCGTCTGTTTGGCGGTCTGCACGGCGATGCGGCCGAAGTCCTTGGGCGTGACGTTGAATTCCTGAGTATCGCCGATTTGGGCCGACGGATTCTTCTTGAGGGCGGTGGAAAGGGGGACCTGGTTGAATTTGTCCGTGTGCTCTTCGTCGGCGACCACCGTCAGAACCGCGTAAATCTTGGTTTCACCCTTTTTCGTATCCACGGCGGCGCGCAGGGTTTCGATGGCGTCGGCTCCGGGAACCATCTTGCGATAGGCGGAAATGAAAGCGAACTCGAGCGCGGCAACGACCTTCTCGCGGTCGATTCCTTTTTCTTTTTCGTAATACTCGATGAGGGCGACGATATCGTTGGTCATGGCGGCTATGGATGCACTGGCTGCTGATGTCTGGAGACGCAAAAGAGTGGGTGCGAGACCCACTCCTTTCTTTCGTCAGAAGCTGTGCGGGCAGTTTGTAAAGCGGTGTAATTTCACTTGCAAGCCGAAACTCGGCAGGCAAGAGCCCGGGAGACCACGGAGACGGCCTACCTGAAGTGCCTCCGCACCTCAAACCCGGGGCGCGTCTCGATGATTTCGGCATGCGGAAACCGGGATTTGAACTCCGGAAACCATGTGTCTCCCGGGTGATTCCCAGCGACATGGCTGACCAGCAAATCCTCCAGTTCCGGTAAAAACGCCGCGTAAATTTCCGAACCGCCGATGATGAACACGTGCCCGTCGATCCCCGGAAGGCGGCCGAGTTCGGCGGGGTGATGGATCACCTCCACGCCGTCCGCCGACCAGGATTTGTCGCGGGTCAGCACGATGTTCCGTCGCTTCGGTAGCGGGCGTCCGATCGACTCGAAGGTCTTGCGCCCCATCACGATCGGGTGGCCGGACGTCGTGCGTTTGAAAAACGCAAGGTCGTCCGGGAGGGTCCATGGAAGTCCTCCGTTGCGACCGATCACGCGGTCCGGGGTCATCGCCACGATGGCCGTCAGTCGTAAACTCATATCGTTCTAAATTGCCACGGCACCCTTGATGTGCGGGTGCGGATCGTAGTTTTCCAGGCGGATGTCGTCGATGGTGAACGCGTCGATGTCCCTCACGTTCGGATTCAGCCACAAGGTGGGCAGGGGGCGTGGCTCGCGGCTGAGCTGCAGTTCGGTTTGCTCCAGGTGGTTCACATACAAATGCAGGTCGCCGAAGGTGTGGACGAAATCCCGCGCCTCGTAACCGCAGACGTGGGCCACCATTTTTGTCAGCAAGGCGTAAGACGCGATGTTGAATGGCACTCCCAGAAACAGGTCGGCACTCCGTTGGTAAAGTTGGCAGGAAAGTCCGGGCCGCCCACCGTCAACGGGTTCGTGGACGTAGAATTGAAACAGTAAATGGCACGGGGGCAGGGCCATCTGATGGATCTGTCCGACGTTCCAGGCGGACACGATGTGACGCCGCGAATAGGGATTCCCCAGCAGTCCGTCGATCAACAACCGGATCTGGTCGACCGTGCGGCCCTCGGGAGTCGGCCAGGCCCGCCATTGTTTGCCGTAAACCGGCCCCAGTTCGCCCTCGGCGTCCTCCCATTCGTCCCAGATCGTCACGCCGTTTTCCTTGAGATAGCGCGTGTTGGTTTCCCCCCGCAGAAACCACAGCAGCTCGTGGATGATCGAGCGCAGGTGCAGCTTTTTCGTCGTCACGCACGGGAAGCCCTCCCGCAGGTCATACCGCGCCTGTCGGCCGAAGACTGAAATCGTCCCCGTCCCCGTGCGGTCGGAGCGACGATCGCCGTTGGCCAGCACATCCCGCATCAAATCAAGATATCCCTTCACACCCCGATCAAGCCACGGAGTGCGATCCGCACGCAAGAAATAAGGGATTTGAAATTTTGCATCCTGAATTCTTGACGCTTCGATTTCAGCCGCTCAGCGTCACAGAACTTCAAAAGGAGCACCTCATGGAAATTCACGGAACTGTTTACGATATCCTCCACAATAAGAGCGGCCAAGTCTGGACCACCAATCTGGAGGACTCGGTTTACGAAGCGATTCGGCGCATGGGAGAGCGCAATATCGGTGCCCTCGTGGCCATCGATGGTGACGAGGTCGTCGGCGTCCTCTCCGAGCGCGACTACAGCCGCAAGGTGGTCCTTCAGGGGCGCACCTCGCGCGACACCAAGGTTGGCGACATTATTTCCCGCCCGGCGATCACCGTGCGCAGCAGGGACGGCATTGAAAAATGCATGCAGCTCATGACCGGCAACCGCATCCGCCACCTGCCCGTCGTCGATGACGGACGTCTCGTCGGATTGATCTCCATCGGCGACCTGGTCAGTTGGGTGATGAATTCCCAACGCCACACCATCCAGCAACTCCAAGGCTACATCTCCGGTGACTACCCGGGTTGATGTGTCCCAGGCATGGTAGGATTGCCGGGGCGATCCTTGAAATTGTCAGCCGGAGCGGCGGCGCAAGCACCGGATGGAATGTCACGGGGCCGCGCAT
>JAIFNK010000304.1:0-6908 GCA_020047775.1 Akkermansia sp.
CGCCCTCCCATCCGGCACCTGGACCTTGGAAAACGTCGATTCACTGACAGGAGCCTACGGTGCGAACTTCACCGTCGTCAGCGGCTTCACCGACGCCGGTGGCAACAAGTGGACCAAGCCCAACGGCGCGAAGATCTACACCTTCGACGAGACCACCGGCATCCTGACTCTCGCTCCAGCAGCCGGCTACGCATCCTGGGCCACCTTGAATGGCGCGGGTCCCAACCTCGACGACGACCACGACAACGACGGCGTAGACAATGGCACCGAATACTTCCTCGGCGGACCCAATGGCCCCACCACCGGCTTTACCGCCGTGCCCGGCGCGACCAACACCCTTGGCATCCTCAGCATCACCTGGAACAAAGGCGCTGGCTACAGCGGTGCTTACAACACCGACTTTGTCGTGGAAACCTCCACCACACTCAGCGGCCCGTGGACGGTTGAATCCTCACCCGGCAACGTCACTAACAGCCCCGCCAGCGTGACCTACACCTTCCCGGGAGGCCCCACATACAGCGGCAAACGCTTCGCCCGCCTCAGCGTGACCGGGCCGTGAGCGATCCCTGTCGGACCATGATTTCCGGGATCACGGCAAACGGTCCCGCCAATCCAACACCTCGCGCGGGCTGGCCTCCACGGCCCGCGCGACGGCTTCCGTCTTTTATATGAAATCTCCCTGGCTCATCCGATTCTTCGCCATCGCGCTTTTTTCCCTGTCCTCCACCCTGCTCAGCGGCTCGAATTGGTCGGTCCGCAACGACGTGCGCTACCGTGGCGTCATCGCCGCCATCAAGGACGAGTCGCTCACCGCAGGCGAAGGGGAAACCGCTGCCTCTATCGGCCCGGAGCTGGGATTCGGTCATGTCATGGGCTACTTCCACGGCGAGCCGGTGCTCATCCTCAAATCCTCGGAAGGCGGCAAATCCCTCGGCGGCGAATTCCTCCCGCCGGGCAGCGTGCAATACACCTACGGCTCGGAAACGTTTCCAGCCTTCGGCCAGTCCCCTGTCTCATGGCCCACCGGCAGCACGCCCGTCAACGACCCCGCATTCTATGGTGGCATCCAGTTCGACAAATGCTTCCGCCATGAGGCCGACTGGGCACCCGCCGGAGCATCGCTCCCCGCCGTCACCAACGTCGCCGACGTGCTCGACAACTTCGCCACCCAATACCCGCAGTGGGCGGCGCAGGGATTTGAAATCGCCGGCTTCGCATGGTTCCAAGGCTGGAATGACGGCCTCAGCTACACCGGGGAATACGGCTACCGCTATGAGCAGAACATGGCGCAGTTCATCCGCCAGATCCGCATCTATTACGAGGGCCGTTACCCCGGGAAAATTAAAACCAAAGCCCCTTTCGCCATCGCCACCTGCGCCTTCGGTGGCTACGACACGACCTACCCGACCCGCGTCGCCGTCGTGAACGCCCAGTTCGCTGTCGCCAGTTATCCCGAGTTCGCCGGCAACGTCATCACCATGGATGCCCGCAGCCACTGGCGGGATACCGCCGTTTCTCCCGTGTCACAAGGCTATCACTACAACCGCAATTCGGAAACCTACATGCTCGTCGGTGATGCGCTCGGCCGCGGCATGATCGACCTCCTCAACGCGAGCTCACCCGACACCACGCCGCCAGTCGCCACTCTCAGCCCTGCGGACAACGCCACCGATGTGGGCGTCACGGCCAATCTATCCATCACCTTCGACGAGCCGGTGCTGCGCGGTTCGGGAAACATCACGATCAAAAACCTCGGCAACTCCACCCAAACCGTCATCCCGATCACCGACCCGCAGGTTTCCATCTCGGACATGGTTCTAACCCTCAATCCGGCGGCGGATCTCGCCACCAGCACGAACTACGCCGTGCAGGTCGATGCCACGGCGCTCGTGAATCTTTCCGGCACCGCCTTTCCCGGCATCGCCGGCGACACGACGTGGAATTTCACCACCGCCGCCCCGGACCTGAGTGCGCCCACGCCGGACCCGATGAGTTTCTCCGTCGCGCCCGCAGCCACCTCCACCTCCAGCATCGCCATGACGGCCATCGCCGCCGTCGATCCTAACAGCGTGGAATACCACTTCGATGAAACCAGCGGCATCCCCGGCGGAACCGACAGCGGCTGGCAGGACAGCCCTGTTTATACGGACACCGGACTCAACGCCAACACCCCATACACCTACCGGGTGAAAGCCCGGGACAAATCCCCGAACCATAACGAGACCGCCTATTCCGCTTACTCGGCGGCCACCACTCAAAGCAATCTGCCGGGCGTGGTTGCCGCCTTCGATGTCAATCTCAACGATTCTCCAACCGAAGCCGGCTATCAGGGGCTTTCCAACACGACGTCCGGAAGCAACAACGGCGTGGGACTGTCCGCCACCACCATCAACATCAACAACACCGGCTACCGTGACCGTGGGACCGGCGCGCCCCTCGCCACCGCCACGCGCCAGGCACTCATGCGCGACTTCATCTTCTGGAACTCTGGCTCCACCACGACGCCAGCCACCGTGACATTTTCGCTGACAGGGCTGACGGCTAACACCTCCTACGCCATTACCTACTTCACCTACAACCAAGGCTCTTTCCAGTATCAGATGAGCATTTACAAAGACAGCGTCATCCCAGCCAACAAGCTCGCCACGCACAACTCATCCGGGATTTCGCTTCCCGACAACTGCAACTTCACCTTCACCACCACCTCAAGTGCCACCGGCACCATCATCCTGATCGCAGTGGGTGATGATCCGGGCTTTTCCAGTGTGGTCTTCAATGGCATGAGCATCTCCACCACGCCGGATGCCGCCGCCCCTGTTTCCAACCCCGCGTCGTTCGCCACGCCGCCCGCCGCTGTGGACCAGGCCTCTATCAGTATGACCGCCACCATCGCCAGCGATCCCAGCGGAGTGGCGTATTTCTTCGAGGAAACCAGCGGCAACCCCGGTGGCAGCAGCAGCGCTTGGCAGGACCTTCCCACCTATGCCGACACCGGACTCAATCCCGGCACCCATTACAGCTACCGCGTCAAAACCCGTGACAAGTCCGCCGCGCAGAACGAAGGCGGCTTTTCCGCCTCCGCGTCCGCCACCACCACCACACCGAGCGCTGATTTTTCAAGTTGGCAGTCCGCCAACGGCACCACCCAGACCATCGATCTCGATCACGACGCCGACGGGGTCCCCAACGGCATCGAGTTCTTCATCCATGGTCCTGTAGTCAACTCCGGTTTCACTCCGCTGCCCGGCGTGACCAACACCGGCGGCACTCTGAGTATCACCTGGACCAAAGCCACCGGTTACACGGGTTCATACCCCACCGATTTCGTGGTGGAAACCTCCGCCACCTTGGCCGGCCCGTGGACCCCTGAAACCCTTGGCGGCACCGTCACAATCACTGGACCAAACAACGAGTTCGTGACTTGCACCTTCCCGGGAGGCCCCGCATACGGCGGCAGGAAATTCGCCCGCCTCAAGGTGACCGGGCCGTAAGCCGCACTCTATCGGTCCGCCCGCGGCCAATCCGAAAAACCATTTATTACTGATAGCAGGTGCCTGGGAATGACGTTATGGAATCTATGATCAAACACTTGGCCTGGGCACTGGGATGCACCGCGCTGGCAGCCGCTGCTTTCGGGCAGCCGCTGGAAAAGGAATTCGCCGATCCGCCGGTGGACTCGCGGCCGCGTGCCTTCTGGTGCTGGCTGAACGGCAGCATGACCAAGGAGCAGATCACCCGCGACCTGCGGGAGATGAAGGCCAAGGGCATGAGTGGCGCGGAAATCTGGGATGTGTCCGCCCACCGCAATCCGGATGGTTTCGTGCCCGCCGGTCCGCCGTTTCTCGGCGACGAATCACGGGAGCTGATCGCCCATGCCATCCGCGAGGGAACCCAGCTCGACCTGCGGCTCGGGATGGTCGCCTCAAGCGGTTGGAATGCCGGGGGCTCATGGGTGCCGCCCCATTTCGCAGGCAAGGGACTGTTCTGGTCCCAGCAGTCGGTCAAGGGGCCGGCCCGGGTTGATCTCAAACTGGCGTTTCCCGAGTGCCCTGATGCTCCGAAAGGCGGGAACGGCCTGCCGCTGTTTCACAAGGAAATCGCGGTGCTGGCCGTGCCTGTCGGCGGAGTGCTGGAAAACATCAGCCAGACGGTCGATCTCACAGCACTCATGACGCCGGACAGCCGCCTGGGTTGGGACGCACCACCCGGCGAGTGGGCGGTGCTGCGCTTTGTGTGCAGCAATCACGGGCAGCAACTGATCGTGCCGAGCCCGAATTCCGGCGGACCGATGATCGACTTCTTCGATCCGGCGGCGACCGAGTTCCATGTCCGCCACATCGCGGACGCCATCCTCGGCAAACTCGGCCGCAAGGATTTCCGTGGCACGGCCTTCCGCTACCTTGAGTTCGACAGCATGGAGCTGGCAGAAGGCGTGTTGTGGTCGGACCACTTCGCCAAGCGGTTTGAAGAAATGCGCGGCTACAGCCCGCTTCCCTACCTGCCCTTGTTTGCCGGTTGGAAACTGGCGGATGACCAAGACTCTCGTTTTCACAATGACTACAAACTCTCGCTGAGCGACCAGTTGATCCACAGCCACTACGACACCGGCAGCCGGATCATGGCGGAATACGGGCTGCATCTCGTCGCGGAAGCCGGTGGCCCCGGCCCGCCGATCTGGGACTCATGCCCGGTCGATGCGATCAAGGCGCTCGGCGCGGTGGACGTGCCGCGAGGCGAGTTCTGGATGGGATTCGAGCGCGAAATCTTCCTGGTCAAGGAGATCGCCAGCGCGGCGCATGTCTATGGCAAGCCTTTGGTCGATGCCGAGTCCTTCACCACCTGGCGGCGCTGGAAAGACGGACCGGTAACCCACAAGCGGCTCGCCGACCGCGCGTTGTGCGAAGGGCTCAACAATTTCACCCTCCACACTCTTGCCAGCTCGCCGCCAGAAGCCGGGCTTCCGGGCCGCGCCTATCATGCGGGCACCGACATCAACCCGACATCCACCTGGTGGCCGAAGGTGAAGCCGTTCATGGATTATATGGCCCGTTGTTCCCACATGCTTCGCCAGGGCAGGTTCGTTGCCGATGTCTGTTACTTCTACGGCGCGCAGGCACCGAATTTCTACCCTCCGCGCATGTTTGTTCCGAACAAGATCGTGCCCGGAGAGTTGGGGCTCGGTTATGACTACGACGTTTGCGACGCGCACTCGCTGATCACGCGCATGAGCGTGCGCGACGGGCGGATCGTCCTGCCAGCCGGCATGAGCTACGCGCTGCTCGCACTTCGCAAGCAGGAAACGATGCCGCTCGAAGTGCTGCGCAAGATCCATCAGTTGGTCAGCGATGGCGCGGTGCTGGTCGGACCGCCTCCAGCCGCCATGAGCGGGCTCAAGCGCCCGGCGCAGCAGCTCGAGGAGTTCTCGTCATTGCTGCAAAAAGTGTGGGGGAAATGCGACGGCAAGGAGGTGACCAGCCATCGTTTGGGCAAGGGCGTGGTCCACTGGGGACCATCGTGGCGTCAAGTGCTTGAGGGGATGAAAGTGCCCCCTGATTTCCTCGTGGTCGATGAAACGGAGCGCGACAACCATGACTATATCCATCGTCGTCTGGGAGACATGGATGTATATTTCGTGCGCAACAAGACCATGGAGGCCAAGTCGCTTGATTGTGTGTTTCGGGCCGTTGGAGACGAGGCGCGGTTATGGGATCCGGTCACCGGAAGAATCAGTGCCGCCTTCTCCGCTTCCGCTGGCGAAGGCGGCAGCAAGCTCAGGCTGGACTTACCTGCGGCGGGTTCGGTGTTTGTCGTGTTCAAGCCTGCGGCTGGAGGTTCATCGCCTGCCCAGTCGCCAGCAACGCAAGCGAAAATGAACATCCCGGTCGCCGGACCATGGTCGCTCGCATTCCCCGATGGCTGGGGCGTCAAGGAGGGCAACCGTTCGATTGACCAACTCGCCAGTTGGACGGACTCGGACGAGATCGCCGTGAAGTATTTCTCCGGCACGGCGACCTACACCACCACCATCGATCTGCCGGACGAAGCGGTTTCTAGCATAAATGAGCTATCCATCGATCTCGGTGGGGTCAAGGAGGTGGCCGGGGTGTTTCTCAATGGCAAGCCGCTGGGCATCGTCTGGACACCGCCCTGCCGGCTGAAACTCGGCGACGCCGTCCGTCCGGGCAAAAACGAACTCAAGGTCGAGGTGACTAACCTTTGGGCGAACCGCCTGATCGGCGACTTGACCCATCCCGAGCAAGGCACTTACACTCGCACCAACATGGCCCAGGCGTTCAAGGCCGGCGACGCGCCCTTGCCATCCGGCTTGCTGGGGCCTGTCAGGATCCTCGTGGAATGAATCACCTGCAGCGCGTTTGATCCGCGCTCCGATTCCGATCGGTTGGAATCAAATCACCCCATTTCAAAACATCATGAAACCCAACACGTTTTTTACACTTCTTTTTCTGTCCGCACTCTCCGCCGCCCAGGCCGGGATCATCTTCTCGGATAACTTCAGCGGCGGCACGGGAGACATCAATACCACCACGCCCGATGTGACCACCGGGGCGGCCACGTGGGTGGCCTCGGAGCAGTTCAACGCCAACGGATCGATCGTCGATAGCACCAATGTAGCTACAACAAAAGGTGGGTCGGCGACCCTGGCGTTCACCCCGGTCAACGGGCTGATCTACACCCTCGACGCCTCGTTTACCGGAGTAACAGGCAATGCCAACTGGCTGGCGCTGGGTTTCGTCTTCGGGCAATCCTCGGTCATCACCGCCGACAATCGCTTCCTGACGGATCCCTCCCCGGCGAACGGCACCATTGGCAAGGCGTGGATGCTCTATCGCGGCGATACGAATCCGAATCCGCACGTTGTGTTTCTCGGAAACGCCACTGCTGGAGAT
>JAIFNK010000304.1:6951-10076 GCA_020047775.1 Akkermansia sp.
TTTCTCGGAAACGCCACTGCTGGAGATAACAATCAAGCCACTTTCTCAAGCGCCTTCACCAACCCCGATGTGCCCAGCGGCTCCTCGATCGATCTGCGCGTCGTTCTCGATACCACCCTCGGCGCGGGAGCGTGGACCGCGACCTGGTATGCCAAGCGCCCGGCCGACACAAGCTACACCGTGGTCCGAACCACCGCCACGCTGCTCAACGAGACGATCAATGCCGTGGGAATCGCGAAGTCGAACAACGGCATCACGGGCACGATCGTGAGCTTTTCGCTGGCATCTAACGAAATGCCCCCCGCCACCGATGCGGACGGAGACGGCTACGTCGACGCCTGGGAGATCGCCACTTTCGGCACCGTGGCTTACGGCCCGGCCAGCGACCCTGACGGCGACAGCGTGTCCACCGCCAGCGAACTGAGCGCCGGCACCGACCCGGCGGACGCGTATTCCAGTCCCGGCGACACCGACGCCGACGGCCTGCGCGACGCTGACGAGGTCGCATCCTTCGGCGGCCTCGGCCAGGGACCGCTCGGCGATTTTGACGGCGACGGGGTTTCCAACCACGGGGAACTCGCCGCAGGCACCGACCCCGCCGATCCCGGCGATTCACCGCGGGTCTCATTCGTCCCCATTACCGATGGCAAGGTCATCCCCGACGAGAACGGCTACGCCGGCTCGGCCATCAACTCGATCTCCTTCGCCCAAAACAACCTGATCACGGTCGGCAGCCAGCAGTTCATCACCTACTACCGCCGCCATGCCACCGAGGCGGGAAATCCGGCCAACAACACCGTGCTCATCGCGCGCCGCAACCTTGACGATACACGCTGGGAAGTGTTTTCCACGAATTTCACTTCCTTCAACATCAACGACACCCACAACGTCATCAGCAGCGCGGTGGATGGAGACGGCTACCTCCACCTGGCTTGGGGCGTGCATGCGCACCCGCTCCTGTATGCGAAGAGCAACGCGCCGGTGACCGGCAGCGCTCCTATCCAGATGCTCAGCCTCAACACCGCCGGCATGACCGGGCAGGAAAACAGCGTGACCTATCCGAAGTTCCAGACCCTGCCGGACGGGGATGTCGTATTCCTCTTCCGCGAGGGCGGCTCCGGCGGCGGGGACTGGTATCTCCACCGTTATGATACCTCTACCGACACATGGGCTCCGGTCCATGCCAATGGCAGCGGCATCAGCCAGCCACTGATGTTGGGGCGTGGGGATACCCCGGACAACTGCTTCTATCCCGACCGCCTGACCCTCGGACCCGACGGCAGGCTCCACCTTGCCGGGGTTTTCCGCTACAACAACGATTCGCCCGCCGGCGAGTCCGGCTACCAGACGAACCACCGCTACGTCTATCTGCGCTCGGCGGACGGCGGAATCAGTTGGCAGCGCTCCAACGGCAGCACGATCAACCTGCCGGTCGTCGAGGCTGCGTGGTTCAAGGACCTCGGCGCAAGTCACGTCCCGGAGATCGTCGAAGATCTCCCCGAAGGCCACAGCATCATCAACATGCAGGGCATGACCATCGACAGCGCGGGCCGCCCGATCATCGCCACTTGGTTTGCGGCAAATGCCGCCAGCGGCGACCACACCCGGCAATACCACATCTATTTTCACAACGGCAGCACCTGGCAGCGACGCACCGTCTCGGCACGCAATATCGACAATCCCGCCACCAAGTTCTCGGAAGCCATTCTGGGCACCAGCCGCATGGGCCGTCCGGTGGTGCTCACCGATGCTGCCGACCGGATCATCGTCGTTTACAACGACAACCGTTTCGACGGCGTCACCGTGGTCTTCTCATTGCCACTCGCACAGGATCCCGACCGCCTCCATTGGACGCGCATGAACATCACTTCCGAAAACATCGGCGGCTGGGAAACCACCTACGACGAGGAACGCTGGAAGCGCGACGGCGTGCTGCAAATGCTCTATCAGAAGCTCCCCGACATGGGCATGAGTTTCAGTGGGCAGAACAGCTCGACGCCCGTTTCGGTCCTTGAATGGAACGCACGCGCCTATTTCAACGGCCCGGTCCGCTGGCTTATGGATACCACGAGCGTTCCCGGCCAGGCAAAGGTATCGGCCGGAACCCAAGTCGGCTTCCGCTACGATCTGAAAACCGGCACCGGTCTCGACTTCACCGCCCCACCCGCCGTCAGCCGGTCCGGCGCTGGCGACTGGCTGGATTTCGGCACCTGGCCGACGAACGAAGTCCGTCGCTTTTGGCGTATCGAGCGGACCGAAGAAGCGACCAACGACCTGTGACGGCAAAAGATAGTCTGCCGGAGCACCCGCCCCCGCTCCGCGTGACGCTTCGATTGATTCAGGGGGGCAGTCCGGAAAACACATCTGCAACCGAGCGAAAGCCGGTCGTTTCAGGGCCCGCAATGGGTCCATCAGCCAACAACCAAGTAAATACCCCGCCATGAGTCATACATACCCCGCCACGATCATTTCACTTCTCGCATCCCTGCTCATGGCGGCGGGTGGGGGAGGGGCGGTGCCTGTTCCGGATTTCACCAAGGGAGAAACGATTCCCGCGCAGATCAAACACGATTGGAATCTCGGTGCCACCGGCGCGCGCGGTTGGATGCACATCCACAGCCTCGAAACCACGCAGGCCCGCCAGATCGCGATCACGCAGGTCGCTCCGAAATCACCCGCAGATGGCAAACTCGTGGTCGGCGATGTGATTCTCGGCGTTTCCGGCCAGCGCTTTTCCCATGACCCGCGGGTCGAGTTAGGGAAGGCGCTCACCGTGGCCGAGTCGGACGCCGGAAAAGGCAGACTCGCCCTAACATGCTGGCGCGGCGGCAAGCAGGAGGAAGTGGTTTTGGAAATCCCGGTGCTCGGAAGTTATGGCAAAACCGCGCCTTACGATTGCCCGAAGTCCGCCCGCATTCTGACGGAAGGCTGCAAGTCGCTTGCCGCGCGCATGAAACAGGACGACTATCCGAAAACACAAAATGCCATCACGCGTTCGCTCAACGCGCTCGCCCTGCTCGCCAGCGGCAACCCGGAATCAGTGCCAAACTGCTTCGCTTCTACATCGGCAAAGGTTCCGTGCCCTACGGCGATCACGCGCCGTGGACACAAACCCATGAGGACAA
>JAIFNK010000180.1 GCA_020047775.1 Akkermansia sp.
TTCGAGCACCCATCCGGCCTCGCCTTGGTGGAGCTTGTATTGGAGCTGGCGCATTTTGCCGGCGGGTTTGGTTTCCGCCTCGTCTTCAGGATAAATGGGGAACCGGCGGCAGAGGCTGTTTTCGACGACGGCGAATTCATCGTGGCCGCGATAACCTGCGACGTTTTTTTCGTCGCCCTTGAGGTCCGGCAGGAAGATCTGGCTGAGGGATTTTTTCTGGTTCGCGCTGTAGGCGATGAGGTTGGTGCCTTCGCCATCCTGGGCGTAAATGTAGATTTCCGGCGAGCCGTCCACGTTGATGTCGCCGGTCTCGATGCGGGTGACGGTGCCGATGATCTCGATGTTGACGGGCCTGTTGTCTTCCTCGAGTCCGCCGGGCGTGATGGTGAGGGTGTTGGCGGTTTTGAGGTTCGGGCTGGTGACTTTGAAAATGATGCCTTTGAGGATTGCCGTTTGGTCGAAGGGGGGAATCGGCTCGGCGAAGAGAACTTCCTCGTCGCCCTTGAGGATGGCGTTTACCTCGCCCGCGCCGGCAGGATAGCTTTTTCCGTCGAATGACAGGCTGGCGAGTCCCGGCGTGGCCCCGCCGCCGCGGACGGTGACGACGAGGTCGCGGAAGCCGTTGGTCAGGCTCTTGCCGAGGTAGATCGGGGCGTTGACGACCTTCACCGAGCCGAGGCTGGTGAAGCCTTTACCGGTGCCTTTCAGGATGAAAAGCGTCCCGCCACCGGAGCCGTGGTAGCTGCTTTTTCCGTTCATCAGGGCGAGCACGTCCTCCTTGTCGTCGGCGTCCAGATCGGCGCGGGCGATGTCGTAGTGGTCGGGCCGGATGTCAGCGTCGATTTTCTGAAGCGCGACCTGGGCGGGTGAAAGCACCGGAGAAGCGGCCTGGGAAACGGCGCAGAAAACCGCGGAGAGATAAAAAATAGGACGGGATATTTTCATCGGCGGAGTGGGCGGCGAAGCAAAGGGAAAAAGCGGGCGATGCACAAGCAGATCACCCGCCAGGGGTCCAATTGACGAACGTGGCGGAGATCACCGGTCTCCGCGAGTCCGCCTCGCCGGAACGATTGAATCACGGCGACCGGTGATCGCCTCCACGTGTCATCATCCTCATTTCAACCACTGGTCCGCATGATGTTTTGTGACTTCCGCAAAGTGATCAGCAGGGACTGTTCCACGCGCTGAATGAAGAAGACAGGCTGGAAGCCTATCCCCCTTTCAGTAAATCCTGACTGGAGTCGTGACCCGATTGAGTGCGCTCCGTGCCGCCGACTGCTATTGCCTCACATAGACGTGGTAGCCGCAGTGCCAGTCCTTGGAAACTCCGGCGGTGGCTTCCTCTTCGGTGGTGGGCACGGCGTTGAAGCCGCCGCGCTCGACGATGAGGAAATCCCTGCCGCCAATGGTGCGGACCTCCATTTTGACGGCCTGGTCCTCGTTCATGGAAATCAACATGTCCCCGGACCAGAAGCTTCCGCCGAAGAACCTCGATCTGGCGACTTTGCCGCCATCGAGAAGCTCAATGGTGTCCTTGGGGTTGGCGACCACCGAGTCGGGCGCTTTTCCACCCTTGGGATTGACCCAGTTCTGAATAAGCGGCTCCACCTCGGAAGGCTTGCCGGGTTGTGGATAGATGCACCACGCCCATTTGCCGAGCATGGTCTTGTTAGGGGTGAATTTGCCGTTGTAGGTGTATTTGTCCGAGTCTTTGCCGCTGACGTAGGAGGCAAGTGTGGTGCGTGGCATTGCTTTCACGAATTCCTCACCTTCCGGAAGGAGTAGCAGGATGTTGCCGACCCTGCCGCGAATGATGGTGGCAGCGTTTGTGATCAAGGTGCCGGTGTTTGGTTCCTTGATGTTCGAGGGAATTCCGGCAAAGCTCTTTTCGAGCAGGGGCTCGGCGAATTTCGTCACCGTGGGGCTGGCGGATTTCATCGCTTCTTGAATTGCCGTGAGCGTTCGAACGGTGCCTGAAACGTCGCGCATGGACACCGCCTGATCCAGGATGACGGGAAGGACGGTCTTGTAGTGGTCCGGCTCGGCCGAGATTTTGGCAAGAGCGACCACGGCGGACGCCTGGATCCATCTGCAGTCGTAGCGCATGATCTGGAGCAACCGTTCGCTGGTCGGGGCTACTATTTTGGGTTCGGCGCGCGCCAATGCATCCAGGGCATGAAGGGTGACCCACCATGATTCCTTCGGATCGTTGAGCATCTTGCAAACTTCCGCCCACATGTCGGGAGTGATCTTGTCCACAGGCAGCGGCGAACCCTTGAACATGCCGGTGAGGGCGAGCAGGCCTGCTTGGCGGAGACGTGGGTCGGTGGCCTTCAGCAGTGGCAATACCAGATCGGCGCGTCCGCGTTTGGTGACTTGATTCATCGCCCCTGTTCGCAGATCGTATTCAGGGTGATGAATGTATTTCATCAGGGTCTCGTCTTTCAGCCCGGGATCATTCATTAGATTGCCCACCGCGAGAGAATCATCGACGCCGACTTTCTCATTCATGAGATCCTCCTTGGTGAGGGGGCCGCCCGGGATCGGTTCGATGGAATGGAAAACGTCGTCCGCTTCATTGCCCCACGGGCGGGTGAGGGGAACACTCTTGGCCCACTTGCTGCGCGGCGCGCCGAAGAGCTGGAGATGCTTGCGGGGATAGGTGTAGGTCAGGGCGAAGAAAGTGCCCCAATCCTTGACGTCCTCGGTGGCGGAGGCGTCATAGCGGTCGAACATGCCTCCGATGCCGATGCTGCCATCGAAGCGGCGGGAGAGATCCATCACCCAGCGGCGGGTGTCGAGATAGGAACGGTATTGCACGGGGCGCTTCTCGCGCATCTGGCTGACCGCCGCGTGGTGCCAGATCTCGCCCATGCCGCCGCCGGTATGGGCGGCGTGGAACCAGTTGGTAGCATAAAAGGCCTTCATCGCCGAGTTGTCGCGCGCTTTGGCGAAGACCGATTCCTCGCCTTCAGGTGAAACCATCGCGGCGGCACCCAGCCCGAAAGCGAGGCCGCTTGTCTTTCCATTGTCACGGAAACCACCTTCGGGCAGCGTGTTTCCGTAGGCGACGTTGCCGTGCCCGGCGAAGCGGTAGAATTGGGAAGATGTTTCCTTGTACATGTATTCGTCGACATCCACGCCGCAGAGTTTGGCCATGTGCAGGAAGGACATGCAGTTGACGCCGGAAGCGTGGACCTGGCCGGAGCCGGTGGAGTAGGCGTAGGAGGCAGCCCCGGCGCGTCCGCTCCAGCCGCCGCTATACATGTTGGCCCGGAGTTCCTCGGTCATTTTCTTGATAACGGGGAGGACGCTCTGGTCGCCGGTGCGCAGGTAGTATTCGCACAGGCCGGGGCCCTTGTAGCCCTTTTCCCAGTTCATTGCGCCGATCGTTTCGATGCCGGACATCCACTTGCGGACCACGGCAAGGTCTTTCTCCTCCCCAGTGGAGAGCAGGAAGATCACCGAGCCCCATGTGGGTTTTTCCTGCTTGGCAAGCAGGTCCGCGAGGTTGCGCACGATCTTGTCGGATTTCGTGCAATTCAACGGCCAGGTCGGGCTGTAGCTGCCCATCACCGGGATGTTCACAGTGACGTCACCCGCGCCCTGGATTTTCAGGGTGACTTTCCCGTCCTTGGCCTCGGCTTCGGTGACAATGTCGCCGAGGATGATGCGCGGGTCGATTTTTTCGAGAACCTTGCCGTTGATGCTCTCGATGATCTGGCCTTTTTGAAGTTTTCCGGTTGCTTCCGCCGGCGAGCCTTTTTCCACGTTGTTGATCTGCATCGTCATGCCCGGACGGATCAGGTTGATGCCGATTCCCACCGGTCCGAGGTTCTTCACCAGCCAAGGCCTGCTGGCAAAGCGACCGGTGCTTTCGGGAAATGGATTGAAAATCGGGGTGGTGGCGGTGTAATACTCGCCTGATGCGCTTGCCGAGGCTGGTGCCGGGGCTGCTACCGAGGCTGGTGCCGGGGTGGCTTCCTTTTTCAAAGTGGGAGCGGCAGAGGCGGTTTTTTTCGCGGCGTTGTTTTCCTCAATCCACTTGGCGACGAACTGCTTGTCCTGCTCACTCAGCATCGCAAGTGGCAAGCGGACCTCCTTGCCGTCCTTTTTGACAACCGCCGCGTTCCCATCGACCCGCAGGATGTCTGCCTCGATCGTGCGCCCCTTGGCATCCGTCCATGTCCGAGCCTCCGCCGTGAGCACGATCAGGAACAGCGCCGGAATCACGATGACTGAAAAAAAGATCCACGCCGGAGCGGTTGATTTGAAAAGTCGAAACATGCCTTGGTAGTTATCAGGGGCACAACCGGGTGTCCATGGTCATTTCTTCAAAATCGCGGGGAAATGCTGACCACGGAAAGCCGCAGTGCCGATGGTTCCCATACCCCTCACCTCAGCCACTGATCCGCAACCGGCGCGATCCGGCCCGCCAGATCCGCGGCGAACCAGGCGACGAAGGCTCCCGTAATTACATCCATGGTGTAGTGCGCCCGCAGGACCAGCACGATCAACGCCTCGCCGAGCGCGATGAGCACCGCCACCGCACCCAGCCACCACGGTCCGAAATGGCAGACTTCGATGGCACCCAGCACCGCCAGCGCGGTGTGGCCGGAGAAGAAGAAATCATTACCGACACTGTAGGTGACGAGCGCCGTTGGAAATCCAGGATCCCGCCAGATGATGCCGGGTGGCGGCGGCAGGGTGCAGCAGAGTTGGGACATCTGCCGCAGGCTGAAAACGATGAGGATGCCGATGAACGGCGCGAAACTCGACCCGAATACCGATACCGCGATGAGCGAGAGGCCGAGCAACGTGTAAGGCTTGTCGATGACGACGCTTTGCATGATGGCGTGTTAGGAATTGGCGTTGCTCCAGCGGGCGAACATTTCCGGCAGGGCGCGGGGTCTCGACCAGATGATGAACACGCCGGCCAGTCCCGCGACCGCGCCGCAGACCCAGAAGACCTGGCCGTAGCTGAGATGCGCCGGACCGGACAACACGGTCTGGGTGATGGCCGCCGCCGCGATGCCGACCCATGACAACCAGCTCGCCGCGCCTTGCACGGCGCCTTTCGTTTGCGCGGACGGGCGGTGTTGCAGCACCGAGACGATGGGCACGATGAACAGGCCGCCGCCGAGTCCTAACATGGCGAGGCCGATTTCAAAACCGGTCTTCGAAATCCCGGGCCAGCCGAGCGCGACACCCGCCAGCGCCATCAGCGCCGCGCCCGGTGGAATCAGTCCGTATTCGATGCGGCCGCGCGAAAGCCGTCCCGCCAGCATGCTGCCCACGCCGATGCCGAGGCTCAGCGCGGCTTGTAGCCAGGCTTGTTCGGTGGGTTTCAGGTGGAAAGTTTTCTGCGAGTATAGCGCGAGGTTGATCTGCACCAGCGTGGCGACGAAGAAGAACGCGGTGTGGCCCCAATTCGCCCGCCACAGGTCGGTGTCCGCCTTCATGATGCGCAGGTTCTGCCAGATCTCACCGGGGATGTTGTAGTTGAATTTCTTCCCGGGATCGGCGGCCGGGACCTTGGCGATGCCGAGGCTGATGATAAATCCGAAGGCCGCGAGCAGCGCTAACAACAGTCCGGATATCGCCTCGCGGTGGGCGAGGGTTTCCGCGAGCCAACCGCCGGCGAAGGTGCCGAGGATGATGCCGATGAAGGTGAGCAGCTCGAGAATGCCATTTCCGCCAGACAACTTATTCATCGGCAGCACCTCGGGCATCACCCCGTATTTCGCCGGGGCGAAGAACGTACTGTGCACGCCCATCAGGCAGATCGCCGCGAGCTGGAGCGATTGCATTTCCAGCTTCAGGGCCAGCGCGGCGAAGAGCATGATCGCGACTTCCCCCAGCTTCACGCCGATCATCACCGAGCGCTTGCTGAAGCGGTCCGCCATCCATCCGCCGATGGTGGAGAATAACAGGAACGGCACGGCGAACAGCAGCGAGGCGTGCGACGCGAAACCTTCCTTGTCCGCTTCGCTCAAGGTCAGCGAGGCGAGTACCGGGAAGATGACCAGCCAGCGCAGCGCGTTGTCGGAGAAGGCCCCCTGGAACTGGGTGAACATCAGGTTCCAGAAGCCGCGCGGCCAGGATTTTTCAGAGGAGGAGTTCATGTCAGAGAGCGGGTTTGCAGAATTTCTTGAGCAGGAAATGGGTCGGCAGGTAAGCGATGGCGGTAAGCGCGACGATCCAGACGCCGAGGTAAACGAGCGGCGGCATCCACGACTGTGGCTCGGCGTCGCTGAGCAGGTTGAACACGTAGTTCACGTTGCGCGGCAGTTTCGGGTCCGCGAGTTCGGCACCGGCGGCGGGCAGCAGGAAATAGGCGGTGAGGCAAAGCCCTAGGGAGAGTGTTGACCAACCCACCAGCGCCCGCCGGTCGTAGCCGAGTTTGTAAACCAGATAAGCCAGTAGAAACGGCAGCCAGCCGTGAAATAGCGACAAGCCGCGCAGGAACAGCGAGCGGTTTTCATCGAACATGTAGCCGGTCATCCCGGTGAGCGTGCCGCCGCAGATCTCGAACAAAAAGTCCAGGCACCACAGCGCCTGCGGAATGAGGATTCCCACCGCGGGCATCGAGACGAGCAAGGCGTCCTCCCGCCAGACGCCGACCAGCGTGACCAGCAGCGCGACATCGCAAAAGTAGAGGAAATTGGTCGGGCCGTAGTTGAGCCAATAGACCGGGATCATCACCGCGAGGAATCCGGTGTAGGAGATTTTCAGCCAGAGCGGGATGTGTCGGGTAGTTGGTTTCATGGGCGTTCTTTGATTGCGGTCGTGTTCTAGCAAACATCCGGGCCAAGGCGGTAATTGAACCTTTCAATGCGATCATCGACTGCTTCAATGGACGCCCGGCCATGAACATCCACCACCTGGAAC
>JAIFNK010000321.1 GCA_020047775.1 Akkermansia sp.
GCGACCGACGGACGCGGAAACCTGACCGCTTTTGGCAAGGCTTTGCTTGTCATTGCCAAAGATGCTCCCGAAGAAGCGAAAGCCATGCTCATGGCCGCTCAAGTTCAGCGCGAGGAATCCGGAGCCAACATCGGAGGACTCATCGGCAACGGCGACGGCAGCGCGATTGGCAACGTCCTGCGAGCCATCGACACCGTTGTTGGCAATGCCCGGACCGACGGACGAAACGAATGGCGTTTCATCGCCGCCAAGACAGGAGGCAGTCGCGGCTTCGACGACGGCGACACCACGCAACAGGCATGGACCACTGCCCTTTTCGCCGACTACGCCCCGGCCATCACTGCCAGCGCGGCCAACGCCACCGCCTTCAAAGATGCACAACGCGCCGCCAGTGCCAAAGATAACGCTCGGCAAAACTCGCCCGGCTACAGATTGAAGGAAATCGCAATCGGCACCGCAGACCTCCCGATGCACGCAGGGGCGGCGCTCTTCAGCGGACTGATGGCGACCGACGTAACCACGGGCGCGGCAGTCACATGGAACGGCTGGGGCAACGGCTTCGGCCTTCAAGAAGTCAGTCCCGGCGAACGCGCTTTTGCTGCGGCCATGGTGTTCCTGCCGGTGGGCCGCGTGGAAGGCGTAGTGGATGATGTCGCAAGGGTCGGATTCCGAGCCGAACGGTCGTTTGCTGGAACCGCTTTGAAATCATGGGGGAGCGGTGCTTCAGACGAAGTTATGGACGCAGCGAATCGTCTTGGAAACCGATATTTATCTCGCGGCTTTGATGTGACCTCCACGACCTCTCATGGAATGGGAATTGTGATGAGGCACGATACCGGACATCTAACAATTATCGGCCATAGAAGCACTCTCGACCTTGTGGACTTGGACTCCTTTTCGCAGAGTCTTTCTGCTTGGAATCCCTCGAAGATTACACTGTGTGTTTGTCGAGGTGCTGATAGCCAAGCCGCTTCTTTCTTAGCTCGCGACCTGAACATTCCAGTGCTGGCAAACCAGTTTGACATCTATTTTGACTACACCACCCTTCATAATGGCCTTAGAGGAATTGAGCATTTTGCTTCGGAGCCAAGAGGGTGGAGCTTGTTTAACCAATAACTTTGTATGATCACCGTAAAAATGATCGGCTATTGGGAGTCTACTGGAGAAATGGGGGGATACCCCCATCCGAGAGATTTTGTGGATTCTGAGTGGGAAACCGAGCTTCGAACAAAGATCGTTGATTACCTACGAACCGGTATCCGATTCCGGGGATCATGGGGCTACTCGAAGTGCCGCTTCGACGATGGGAGGGCTGACGAGGAAATGGGGTCCATGGAATTAACCGATGGAGTCTACGCGTGGCCTGAAGGACTTGCGGTTTACGTAGAACACTACAATGTCATTTTGCCGGATGATTTCGTGACGCACATGAAGCAGAATAATTTCAAAATTCCTGCGAAAATTTCTGATGACCGAATAAAAGTCGATTGCTCTTATTGGAAGAAGTGGGTAAGTAAGCACTTGAAGTCTTAGGTGTGTGCACTAACTTACACACACCACAACATGACCTGGTATTCCGCACTGGTACGCTAATCGTGCCATTCTGGCCTACTGGGTCAGAAATCGTAAGATGCGCAAGGGTTTGGGCGCGCTCACCTCATTATGACTGTTAGTTTAGTGAATCTTGTCATCTTTTTATGAGATAACGATTTTCTAGGTCAAATAGCGACTGAACCAATTGTCGAAAACTTGACTGGCTATTAAAAAATAGAAAACTGACATCGTCCATATTAACCGCCATTTTCGGGAGAGAAGTTGTCTCTCCCAGACCTACTTCGTGCGGCCTTCCCTCTCACTGCGGGGCCGCCCCGCAACACCCAAATTGTTAGAACAACGAAATATAATTCCTCTCGCGAAAAATTCGGTTCGAAACCCAGTATTTCTCAAACCCGCCCGGTGAACAGCATGTTAGGGAATTTGACTTTCGCCAGCGTCTCTTCGGGAAACCGAATGACCGCCCTGTGTCCGCCGTGCCGAAAGTGAATCTTCATGTAAAGACGCTTCCGGGTTTTCTTCGGCGGGCATGGGTCAGAAACCATGTGTGCCACGCCTGAAATCATGGATTGAATGGCCAACCCAACGACACGAGGATCATATTCAAGCGACAAGTCGATCCGTGTCACAACCCGCCGAAGCGCCTGAGCGACCCGCTGCCGAACCTTGTTGTCACTCAGATCGGCATCTAACAAAAACTTCAAGTCCTTCAACTCAGCCTCGCCGGTACCGACCGCCTGCGTGCTCCTAACTTTCCGATCCAACAATTCCACTTGATTCTTGTGGTTTGATTTCTCCTGCTCCAATGCCGTCAACCGCTTGAGCAGGCTGTCAAGCTCACCGCCCCGCTCGATGGCGGATAGAATCCGCTCCAAGGACTTTTCCGTATCCTCAAGCCGTCGCTTGGCATGAGCCAAGGCGGCAACAACCGGGTCCACCTCCTCGACTTCCGGTTTCAACATTTCGACCGTCAATTCTTTCAGACACGCCAACAACGTCGGCTCCAGAATCTTGGAGGAAATCACACCAAGGTTTTTCTGGGCAACTTCGTCGTAGCCGTAATAATATCCGATCCAACTGCCGGAATTGCCGTTTTGGCGGCAATCATAACGCGCCGCGTTCCCATCAAAACGAAGCAAGCCCCGCAGGAGGTTGATGGGACGCTCGCTCCGGTCGGAAGTGGAAACCAATTTCACCTTTCGTCCATACCGGCAATTCGCCGTCATCGCCTCACGCGCCCGCGTGGCCAGCGCTGAATCCACCAGCACAGGGTAATACCCTTCCACACGAAAATCATGGCCCGCCGCCTTGCTCCGGGACGTGGACTCAAGCACGCCCTCCGCCGTCGGGGAAAGCACCATGTGACGGATACGGGATGGTGACCAACGAGAGGCACGCGGACGCCAGGTGGGCGTGCCCTTGGCGTCCAACTTCCGGGCAATCTCCGGGGATGTCACCTTATCAGCCGCCCACTCGAAAATCTGTTTCACCGTCGCCGCCCTGTCCGGTGGCGACTCCAACTTGCCGGTTTCTTCGTTGAAAACCACCCACCACGGCAATTTGTTGTCGTTGGTCTCCAACAACTCCTCACCCTTCGCCACCCGAGCGCGTTTCCGGCTAAAGGCATCCTTGAGTCTTTCCGCTTTGGTCTCCTGCTCCTCTGACGCACGAATCGCCAGCATCGTCACATACAACAAATCCATGCCTTCCTCCGCCGCACTCTCGGACTCGGGATAAAGCACTTTCTTGATGCCCGTCAAATGCACCTCAAGCCCGTAGTCATCCAGCAAACGCCCGAGCAACGTCGAAACCACACGCGGGCGTTGCCGCGACAACCGATCCAAAGCCTCCACCACCAGAGCCGAACCCCTCGGAATCAAGCCATCTTCACAAGCCTGCAACAAATCGCCCAGCCCGCGCACCTGATTGTCCCCCTTAAACGCGGACACTCCCAAATCCCTAAACGTCAGGGATTCGTTCAAAATCAGGTTGTTTTCTTCGCAGTATTTGCAGGTGCCCGCCAACTGCCGCTCAAGCGACGCGCCGTCGGCCTGCTTCTTGGAAGAAAAGCGGATGTAGGAAAAAGCATCCTTGAGGATGGGAAGGGATTCGGTCGGTTTTGGCTTCGTTTTCACGAACGAGACCATAAATCAGAAAAGTGGTGTAATCAAGCACTCATTTACCGTCGCGGACTGGGCCGGGATGACTCATTGGGCGGTGGGTTTCCAGAACGCGCTGTTTTTGCCGCCCCTGGAATCGTCGATTTGCTTGATGTCGCCCTTGGATAACTCGCCAATGTGGCCATCGAAATAAACCACCAGCGCCTTTTTGTTGTGACGGTAGGCCATGGCACCATCGCTGGTCTTGGTGTCGCCATCCTTGTAGTTGAAGCGGCTGTTGTAAGTGACGCGGAAGTCGGTGGAGGTGGCGAAGACCATGGATTGGCTGGGATTGGGAATGCGGTTGATGTTGTGACTGGGGGCAGCGTTTGGGACGGTGCCTTGTCCGCCAACGCCGTTATCGGTCATGCCGAAGGATGCCGCCATGCTCTGATAGAAGGGTCCGCGGGCGCGATACACTTTGGGATCGAGCAAGGATGGCGGGACGGCCTTGACCTGAATGCCGGAGGCGTCCAGCATGTCGCCGATGAGGAATTTGAGGTATTCCTGATTCTGATACCAGCGCCCACGGAGGGTGCCCTTGTCATCGTTCTCAATGATCGGCACGTAGTTGCCGTTGTGATCGGAGGCATAGGCGGTGTTGGCGATCTGGAGCTGGTTCAGGCTTCTGGCGGAGGTCACCTTGTCGGCGGAGCTTCGCATTCTTTGGACTCCGGTGATGGAAAGGGCGGCGAGCACGGCGATGATGAGGATGACCACGAGTAGCTCCGTGAGGGTGAATCCACGTGAAGGGGTGGGCGAGTGAAGATGGATGGCCTTGGTTCTCATCGGTCGGGTGCTGGTGGGCTCGGGGTTTGGAAAGTCAGATCTGCGGGTGATGGAATGGAGTCCGGCGCATGACGCCTTGTCCAAGGTTGCAGTTGCTGGAAAATAACAGCATTTAGCTTTTGTCCATCCCCCAAGGGGGTGAGTGAGTGGGGTGTTTTGGATTCGGGATGGGAAGAGCGGGAAGCGGCCGTCGGGTGACTTTTTCAAGGAATTACCTTCAAGCGGAAGAATTTGCTGCCACCGGGGGTCCGGGTGAGGGTGATGGTGTCCTTGCCCACGGACGGCGTGTCCTTGCTGACGGTGACTCCGGGGATGTTCGCCACACCGGTGGCGGGGATGGCGTAGGCGTCCGGCCATGTGGTTAAATCGACGCCGGCTTCAATCATCAGCACCGTGGTGCCGTCGATGGATGTCTGGTCGCGGACGAACGTGAAGATGAGGTTGTTGCCGCTGGTGGAGATGACGGGCAGTTTTCCGAGCTCGTTGGTGGCGGCGGTTCCGCCGAGCACGTATTCGACGGCGTTGGCCACGCCATCGCCGTCGAAGTCGTCACCGGGAGTGCCGGACGGGGCGTTGGTGGTTTTCCATGAGGCGTAGTCGGCGGTCACACCGGGGACGAGGTAGCCGTTGGCATCCAGGGTGAAGGGACCGGATCCGGCAGCGGTGATCAGGGCGAGTTGGGCAGGGGTGAGGCCGCTGCCGGTGGTGCCGAAGCGGAGCGAACTGCCGGGAACAAAGGTGCCGGTGAGGGTGAGCGTGCCGCCGGTCCAGTTGATCGCACTGCTGTTGGCGAAGGCGAGGGCCGCGCCAGTGCCAAGGTTGATTTTGGCGGTGCTGGTGACGTCGAGGGTTCCGACGGAGTCGGTGAAGGTGGCGGCGTCGAGCGTGGCGTTTCCGATAGAAATCGCCGTGGCGGTGGCGAGCGCGTTGCTGGCACCCAAGGCCAGCGTGCCGGCGCTGACGGTGGTGTTTCCGGTGTAGGTGTTAGCACCGGCAAGGGTGAAGGTGCCCGCGCCGCTCTTGGTCAGGCCGAAGTTGTTTCCGTTCGTAGTCCCCGGCATGGCGGATCCCGATATCGAGCCATTGGCAGCATCGCTCCCGAGGTTGCCTGAAAACGTATGGTTGCCGCTGTTGTTGATCGTCAGGGTGGCTGCCGCGGAGACGTTGCTGTTGACGATGCGTTGAATTCTCAGGCTTCGTGCGGTGTTGGTCAAACCGGCGAGCTGTTGGTTGTATCCGTTCAGATTGAGCTCGGCAAACCGGCTGGAAGCGCCAGTGCCGGTCTGGCCGTCGATCGTGAGCACCGTGCTCGTGGGAAGGGCGTTGTTGATTCCGAGCTTGACGATGATCTGGGTGGCAATGGTGCCAGCGGTATCCAGCAGCGTGCTGCCCGCATAGGTGCTTGGGGCGCCCAGATAGACCGTGGACAAGGCGTTTTGATTGACGCTGCTGGAGAAGGTGACATTGCCGTTGCCGGCCAGCACGCTCCTGAGCGTGAGCGTGGAGACGACTCCGGCGCCCGGAGCGTTGGTTGGCGCGCTGATGGTGGCGGTGGTTCCGCTGCCGCCTACGGTGATGGGCGCACGGATGACCACGCCATCCAATCTCGGTTGCAGCACGGTTCCGCCAGCCAGCGTCAGGCCGGGGGTGGTGAGCAGGGCCGAGGTATTGCCGATGGCCAGCGTGCCGGCGCTGACGAGGGTGGCTCCCGTGTAAGTATTCGCGCCGGACAAGGTGAGCGTGCCGGTGTCGTTCTTGGTGAGCGAGCCGGTGCCTGCGATGGAGCCATCCAAGGTCAGCGTTTGCGACGTACTGACACTGATGGTGGCATTCGCACTCAAACTCACGTCATTCTCCAAGGTGGAGCTTGTGGTGTTGGACAGGGTTCCGCCCTTGAACACGAGCTGGCCGGTGCCCAAGGCTGAATTGTCGTTAGCCACCAGCGTGCCGCCGTTCAGGGTGGTGTCGCCGCTGTAGGTGTTCGCGGCCTCTAACTGAACGGTTCCCACGCTGCTCACCATCAGGCCTGGATAGCCACTGATGACTCCATTGAATGTCGCCTTGCGCCCCGCAGCGACACGCCAGATGCTTGGAGCCGTCATCTGCACCGGACAGTTGACGGTCAGATCCCGAGTGGCGGTGGTCATGTCCACACCCGATGCATCGAGGCCAAGGGTCGCGCTGCCATTGATCGTCACGTTGCCGCCTGGATTCTCGATTTTAAGGCCCGCCCATTGCTGATCGCTGGCGAGCGTGGTTGAGTTCTCGGCGGCGACCGTGCTGTTCCAGAGCGCCTGATTGTAAAGCCCTGGCGCATCGCCGCCCGTCCAACTCCCGCCGCTGTTCAGATTCGTGGAGTTGTTGGCTTTGGTGA
>JAIFNK010000043.1 GCA_020047775.1 Akkermansia sp.
CGACGAGACCATCGGCTTCAGCGGCTTCACTCCCGCAGGCGCCGCCAAGGTCATCCCCACCGCCATCGCCGCAAGGGCACGGGTGGAGCACGACGCCGGGCGCGACTTCAAGATCGGTGTCATCACCGGAGCCTCCACCGGGCCTTCGCTCGACGGCGAGCTCGCCAAGGCCGACGCGATCAAGTTCCGCACCCCCTATCAGTCCGACAAGGACCTGCGGGAAAGCATCAATGCCGGGAAGACCCACTTTTTCGACATGCACCTGTCCCTTCTGCCGCAGTACATCCGCTACGGATTCCTCGGCAATCTTGACTGGGCCATCGTCGAAGCCGCCGATGTCTCCGCTGACGGGAAAATCCTCCTCACAACCAGCGTCGGCGCGGCACCCACCTTCCTAACACAAGCGAAGAAGATCCTCATCGAAGTCAACAGCCGCCATCCGAAGGAGCTGCTCGGCTTCCACGACATCTACGAGCCGAAGTCGCCGCCCCACCGCAGCCCCATTCCGATCTGCGCGGCCGACGACCGCATCGGCACCCAGCGCGTCTGGGTCGATCCGAAAAAAATCGTGGGCATCGTCCACTCGAACCGCAAGGACGAGGTCAAGGACTTCTCCCCGGTCACGGATGTCACCACGCGCATCGGCATCAACGTCGCCGAGTTTCTGGCCGCCGAGTTGAGGAACGGACATATTCCGAGGGAGTTCCTGCCCATTCAGTCTGGTGTGGGAAACATAGCCAACGCCGTCCTCGCCGCCATCGGTGCCCATCCGGAAATCCCGCGCTTCCAGATGTATACCGAGGTGATCCAGGATTCCGTGATTGAACTGATCAAACAAGACCGATGCTCGTTTGTCAGCGGGGTTTCCCTCACCCTGACGGATCCGGTGTTGCAAGGGATCTACGACAGTCTTGAGAGCTATCGCGGCCGCCTGCTGCTCCGCCCGCAGGAAATCGCCAACAACCCGGAGATCGTCCGCCGCATCGGCATCGTCTCCATCAACACCGCGCTCGAGGCCGACATCTTCGGCAACATCAACTCCACCCACGTCCTCGGGCAGAAGATGATGAACGGCATCGGCGGCTCCGGCGATTTCACCCGCAACGCCTACATCTCCATCTTCACCTGCCCGTCCACCGCCAAGGATGGCAACATCTCCGCCATCGTCCCGATGTGCTCGCACATGGACCACAGCGAACACTCGGTGCAGGTGCTCGTCACCGAGCACGGCGTCGCCGACCTGCGCGGCAAAGACCCGCGGGAACGCGCCTCCACCATCATCCAGAACTGCGTGGATCCTTCCTATCAGGATTTGCTTTGGAGTTATTTCAAACTTACCGAACGGGGCCACACCCCGCAATCGTTCCGCTCCGCCTTTGCCTTCCACGAGTGTTTCCTCGAGACTGGCAACATGCGGAACGCCAAGTTCTAATCGTAGCGGCGATCATCGGTCGCCATGTCCCAACTCTATTTGATCGTTTACCATGACCACCCCAGCGCAGGCGGAACAACTCCTCAACGAATTCCCGGAACACACCTACGAGCAATGGCACGCCGCCGCGGTGGCCCTGCTCAAGGGCGCACCCTTTGAGAAACTCCTGGTCAGCAAAACCTACGAGGACATCACCATCCAGCCGATCTATCGGCGTGAGGACATTGCCAACCTGGAACAACGCAACGACTTCCCGGGCACGGGCTCGCTCGTCCGTGGCAGCCATGCGGAAGGATTTCTCAAAGCCGGGTGGGAAGTCTCACAGGAATTGAAAGCGGGCAGCCCCGTGGAGCTCAACTCGATGATCCATGAGGGCCTCAACGGCGGACAAAGCGAGTTGAACATCGCCGTCGGCTGCGGCCAGGCGGAGTGTTGCAAGGGCGGCGTGGCCCTCCACACCGTGGACGATGTGAAAACCGCGCTCGCCGGTGTCGCCGTCGATGCCGTCTCGACCTACTGGCAGACCGGCCCGTCCAGCGTGCCTGTCGCCGCGCTCGTCATCGCCGCCGCCGAACAACTCGGTGTGCCTGCCGCACAGCTTCGCGGCGGATTTGAAAATGATCCGTTAGGTGAGCTCGTCTCGAAGGGCGCGCTCCATCAATCGCTCAGCACCCGTTTCGACCACATGGCGGCGCTCACGGACTACGCGACCAAAAACGCGCCGCAGCTCCGCACCATCACCGTCAAGGGCGATGTCTATCACAACGCCGGTGCCACCGCCACCCAGGAACTCGCATACATCGTCGCCACCCTCGTTTGCTATCTTGAAGAAATGAAGGCCCGCGGCCTCTCGCCCGAGAGCGTCCTGCCGCACATCCGCATCCGCCTTGCAGTGGGTTCGGACTATTTCATGGAAATCGCCAAGATCCGCGCCGCGCGCTGGCTGTGGAGCAAGGTCGCCGCCGCTTACGGTGTGGAAAACGCGCCGGTCCACATCGACGCCTGCACCTCCAAGTGGAACAAGACCACTTACGACGCCCATACCAACATGCTGCGCGTCACCGCGGAAGCCTTCGCCGCCGTCGTCGGGGGCGTGGACAGCATGCACATCGGTCCCTTCGACGAGATTTCCGGTAAGACCGATGAGTTCTCACGCCGCATCGCCCGCAACATCCACACCATCCTCCGCGAGGAATGCGGACTGGATCGGGTGATCGATCCGGCCGGCGGCTCGACTTACATCGAGTGGCTCACCGACCAGATCGCCGCCAAGAGCTGGGAGATTTTCCAAGGCATCGAGAAACAGGGCGGCATGCTCGTCTGTCTCGAAAACGGATCCGTCCAACAGTCGGTGGACGCCGTCTGCCAGGCGAAGTTCCAGAACATCCGCCGCCGCAAGGACAAGATCGTCGGTGCGAACATGTATCCCGATTTGAAAGGCAAAAAACTCACCGTGCTCACGCCCGAGTGCAAGGCGGCCAAGGCCCCGCCAAGCATGCCGGAACCCGCCGCCGTCACCGCTTCCGCGGATGCGTCGATGGTTGAGCAGGCGATTGCCGCCGCGAAAAACGGAGCCGGCAAGGTTTCCATCGCCATCGCCACCGGCCTAACCAACGGCGTTGGCGCGCCCACCCTCACCGCGCTGCCCGCCCACCGCGCCGCCGAGGAATACGAGGCGCTGCGCGATGCTTCCGCCGCTTTCGCCGCGAAAACCGGGGCAGCACCCGGGATCCTTCAGTTGAACATCGGCCCGTCCGGCCGCTACCGCCTGCGGGCAGACTGGACCGCCTCGTTCTTCGAGGCCGCCGGATTTGTCATCGATGGCGCGCGCGATTTTCCGGACATCGCGGAAGCCGTGAAAGCACTCACCGGCAGTAAGGCCGGGATCTCCGTCATCACCTCGGACGACGCCACCTATCAGGAAACCGTCGCCCCGCTCGCCGCCGCCGTGAAAGCCGCCCGACCGGAGGTCACGCTGCTGGTCGCCGGAGCTCCCGGTGATCACGAAGCCGCGTGGCGAGCTGCAGGTGTCGATGAATTCGTCAACGTCCGCAGTAACAACTACGAACTCAACGAGCAACTCCTCAAAAAAGCCGGAGTCCTGTAACGGCGATCACCGGTCGCCGCGTCCAAGTCTTCTTCCACCAATTATTCATCCATCTCTCTCCTCCTCTGATCACTGCTCACTGCTCACTGATCACTCGGCACTCAACCATTTCTTCCCATGTCCCGTCCATCATTCGCAGACATTCCCTACACCGCCGCGCCGCCCAAGACCGGTTATGACCAGTGGGCCAAGGCGCTGGAAAAAGACCTTGGCAAGCCCATCGGCGAGATCGTCTGGGACACCATGGAGAAAATCCCGGTCAAGCCGCTCTACACGGAAGACGACATCGCGGGCATGGAGCACTTGAAATACCAGGCCGGCATCGCGCCGTTCCTGCGCGGGCCCTACGCCACGATGTATTGTTTCCAGCCGTGGACCATCCGCCAATACGCCGGATTCTCCACCGCCGAGGAGTCGAACGCTTTCTATCGAAGGAATCTAGCGGCCGGGCAAAAAGGTCTCTCCGTCGCCTTCGACCTCGCCACCCACCGCGGTTATGACTCGGACCACGAGCGCGTCGTAGGTGACGTCGGCAAGGCCGGTGTCGCCATCGATTCCATCCTGGATATGAAGGTGCTCTTCGACAGCATCCCGCTCGACAAGGTTTCCGTCTCCATGACCATGAACGGCGCGGTGCTGCCCATCCTCGCGTTCTACATCGTCACCGCGCTCGAACAAGGCGCGACTTTGGACCAGCTCGCCGGCACCATCCAGAACGACATCCTCAAGGAATACATGGTGCGGAACACCTACATCTATCCGCCGGAGCCTTCGATGAAGATCATCGCCGACATCTTCGAGTTCACCTCGCAGAAGATGCCGAAGTTCAACTCCATTTCCATCTCCGGCTATCACATGCAGGAAGCCGGCGCCACCGCCGACCTGGAAATGGCCTACACGCTCGCCGACGGTTGGGAATATCTCCGCACCGGCATCGCGGCGGGCATCGACATCGACGCCTTCGCCCCGCGGCTTTCGTTCTTCTGGGCGCAGGGGAAAAATCACTTCATGGAAGTCGCGAAAATGCGCGCCGCCCGCGTTCTGTGGGCGAAGATCGTGAAGACCTTCAACCCGAAGAATCCGAAGTCGCTCGCACTTCGCACCCACTCGCAGACATCCGGCTGGTCGCTAACGGAGCAGGATCCATTCAATAACATCTCGCGCACCTGCATCGAGGCGATGGCCGCCACACTCGGCCACACCCAGTCGCTGCATACCAACGCGCTGGACGAAGCCATCGCGCTGCCCACGGATTTCTCCGCCCGCATCGCGCGGAACACGCAGATTTTCCTCCAGGATGAAACCTCGATCTGCCGCGTGCTCGACCCGTGGGGCGGTTCCTACTATTTGGAATCCCTCACTCACGAACTCATCCACCGGGCCTGGGCGCACATCATGGAAGCCGCGGAATACGGCGGCATGTCCAAGGCGGTCGAAGCCGGGATCCCGAAAATGCGCATCGAGGAAGCGTCCGCCCGCCGCCAGGCGCGCATCGACTCCGGCGAGGAAACCATCGTCGGCGTGAACAAATACCGCCTCGCGAAGGAAGACCCCATCGACATCCTCGATGTGGACAACACCGCCGTCCGGATCTCACAGATCGAGCGGCTCAAGAAACTCCGCGCCGAGCGCGACGAGGCGAAGTGTCAGGCCACGCTCCAGGCGCTCTGCGATTGTGCCGGGGGAGGCGAAGGGAATCTGCTAGCACTGGCCATCGAGTGCGCGCAAGCCCGTGCCTCGCTGGGAGAAATTTCCGATGCCATGGAGAAACACTTCGGCCGCTACAAGGCGGTCATCCGCTCCATTTCCGGAGTCTATGGCAAAGAATTCAACAACCAGGGCGACATGAAAGACATCCCGGACCTCATCGCAAAGTTCGAAGCCGCCGAGGGCCGCCGCCCGCGTCTGATGGTCGCCAAGATGGGTCAGGACGGCCACGACCGCGGTGCCAAGGTGGTTTCCACCGCCTACGCGGACATGGGGTTCGACGTGGACATCGGCCCGCTGTTCCAGACTCCGGCGGAAACCGCGAAGCAAGCGGTGGAGAACGATGTGCACATCGTGGCGATGAGTTCGCTCGCCGCCGGCCACAAGACCTTGCTGCCACAACTCATGGCCGAACTGAAAGCGTTAGGCCGCGAGGACATCATGGTCGTTTGCGGCGGAGTGATCCCCGCGCAGGACTACGATTTTCTCTATCAAAACGGAGCCGCCGCCATCTTCGGCCCCGGCACCGTGATCCCGGATTCCGCGAGGAAGATCCTGAAGCTGCTGTTGGAACAGATGGAGGATTGACCCCTACCGGCTAACTTGGCCAACAGGCCAATCCTTCGGTTGGAACTCCGCTTTGCAAACCGCCCAATGCTGTCAGTGAAACGGAGAGAACTGGCCATTCAGGATCTTTTCTAGGGAAGCAGCAGATACGGCATGAGCCGCTCCAGGGTTTTTGGACCGAGGCCCTCCACGTTGAGCAAGTCAGACGGCTTTTTGTAGGGACGCCCGCCGATGATCCGGTTGGCAGTGGCTTGGCCGACACCCGGCAGCTTCATCAATTCGTCGCTGGCGGCGGTGTTGGGATTGATTTTGAATCCTGTGGTCGGCTTAGTGGTTCCTGTGGCGATGCTGAGTTCCGCGTCTTCTTGGCGCTGTTCCTGGCGCTCGGCGGAGAGCTTGTTCCAGTTGGTTTTGGCCCAGGCACCAGCACCCGCCTTGGCGGCGATGAGTTCCGCATCACGGAGATTTTCCTGATAATTCTTCGCCGTCTTGCCCGCGGGAGTTTCCCGATAGACGCCAAAGGCCCGGGCCAAGCCCGTCCGGATCAAGTGCTCCGTTAGGTCCCGCCCGTCACCGGTCGTGACGAACGCGTAGATCCGCTTGTATTTACCGTCGCCCCTCGCATCGGCGAAAGCCGTGTGGACGGTGAACGGCCGGGAAAGCGCGCGGGCGGTCTCTTCAGCGGCGCTCTTGCCGGCGGCTTTGGCGGCATCAATGGATGCCTGCGGCGACCCACCGAATTCCGCGATTCCGAAATAACGTCTTTGTTCCCGTAGTCGGCGGGCGTCGTTCTCGTCGGTCATGTGCCACTCGATGCAGTCCGCGCCATAGAGGCGGATGGTGTGTTGGGTTCCGTCCAGGGTTTTGATCGCGAAACTGTCGCCGTCGGCCCACTCGGTTGGAATGAATTTGCAGTCGCGGAGCGCCACCAGTGGTTCCGCCGCGTGAGCGATTGCGGCGAGGAATGCCCAGGCGATGAGGGAGGCGATTGGCGTGTAAACCGAGGGTGGTTTCATGGGAGGGGGGACGGATCAGATCGTTTGGAGGGAAGGGCCCTACGACACTCACATCTTAGGGCCGTGGGGAAAGCCGGTGTGCAAGAGTTCTGCGCGGTCGGTAGACTTCCATTAACACGCACTGCAGGAGAGTGACGCCTTCTTATCCAGTCCGTCAATCCCATTGCAGGAAGGCCGGTGTGCGGAATCTTCAACGCATCCCGCCCTTTACAAGCTGGATGATCCCTGCCACACACCTCGAAATTTAGCCGCCCGGCGCTCTCTCCCAACCTTCTCCCACCATGCCCAAAGATACTTCGATCCGGAAAATTCTCGTCATCGGCTCCGGCCCCATCGTCATCGGCCAAGGCTGCGAATTCGACTATTCCGGCGTCCAGGCGTGCAAGGCGCTGAAGGAAGAAGGCTACGAAGTTATCCTCGTAAACTCGAATCCAGCGACGATCATGACGGACCCGGAATTCGCGCATCGCACTTATATTGAGCCGATTACACCGGAAGTGGTGGAAAAAATCATCATCCGCGAGAAGCCCGACGCCCTGCTCCCGACGCTCGGCGGCCAGACGGCGCTCAACACCTCGATGTCGCTCTACAAGTCCGGCACGCTCGACAAACACGGCGTCCGCATGATCGGCGCCAAGGCCGAGGCCATCGACATGGGCGAGGATCGCCAGCTTTTCAAAGAGGCGATGATCCGCATCGGCCTCGACATGCCGCGCTCCGGCATCGCCCACACGATGGAAGAAGCGAAGAAGGTGGCCGAGGAAATCGGCACGTTTCCACTCATCGTCCGCCCGGCTTTCACCCTCGGCGGCCAGGGTGGGGGAATCGCCTACAACCGCGAGGAGTATGAGGAAATCATCCACCGCGGGCTCGATCTCTCGCCGGTTTCCGAGGTGCTCATCGACGAGTCGCTGCTCGGTTGGAAAGAGTTCGAAATGGAAGTCATGCGCGACTGCGCCGACAACTGCGTGGTGATTTGCTCAATTGAGAACCTCGACCCGATGGGCGTCCACACCGGCGATTCCATCACCGTCGCGCCGATCCAGACGCTCACCGACCGTGAATACCAGATCATGCGCGACGCTTCGTTCGCCGTGATCCGCGAGATCGGCGTGGAGACCGGCGGCTCGAACATCCAGTTCGCCACCTGCCCGAAAACCGGCCGGATGATCGTCATCGAAATGAACCCGCGGGTTTCCCGCAGTTCCGCGCTCGCCTCGAAAGCGACCGGATTTCCGATCGCCAAGATCGCTGCGAAGCTCGCTGTCGGCTACACGCTCGACGAGCTGCCGAATGACATCACCCGCGTCACGCCCGCTTCGTTCGAGCCGACGATCGACTACGTGGTCACTAAAATCCCGCGTTTCACCTTCGAGAAATTCCCGACTGCGAATCCGGTGCTCACCACCTCGATGAAATCTGTCGGCGAGGCGATGTCCATCGGCCGCACCTTCAAGGAGTCCATGCAGAAATGTCTGCGCTCGCTCGAAACCGGCCGTTGGGGCTTCGGCTTCGACAAGAAGGACCCGCAAAACCCGACCCGCGACGAGATTACCCGCAAGCTCCAGATTCCCAATGCCGAGCGCATTTTCTGGCTGCAAACCGCGTTTGTGAACGGCTGGACGCTGGAGGAGGTTTTCGACGCCACCCAGATCGACCCGTGGTTCCTCCGCCACCTACAGCAAATCGCCCAGGAAGGCGAGCAACTTGCCTCGCTTGACCTCAAGCGCGCGAAAAAACTCGGTTTCTCCGACCGCCAGATCGCCATGGCCAAGGGCACGTCCGAAGACGAAGTCCGCGCCGAGCGCAAGGCGAAGGGCATCATCCCCGGCTACCGCCTCGTCGACACCTGCGCCGCCGAGTTTGAGGCCTACACGCCGTATTATTACTCCTCTTACGGCGACGAAAACGAAGCCCGCCAGTCGGACAAAAAGAAAATCATCATCCTCGGCGGCGGACCGAACCGCATCGGCCAGGGCATCGAGTTCGACTATTGCTGCGTGCACGCTGCCTTCGCACTCAAGGAGTTGGGTTACGAAACCATCATGGTGAACTCGAACCCCGAGACCGTTTCCACCGACTACGACACCTCGGACAAACTTTTCTTCGAGCCACTCACGCTCGAAGACGTGCTCAACATCTGCGACGAGGAAAAACCCTTCGGCGTCATCGTCCAGTTCGGCGGCCAAACCCCGCTCAACCTCGCCGCCGACCTCGAACGCCACGGCGTCCCGATCATCGGCACCTCGCCGAAATCCATCGAGCAGGCCGAAGACCGGAAATTTTTCTCCGCCCTGCTCGACAAGCTCAACCTCAAACAGGCCGAAGCCGGCACCGCGACCAACGAGGAGGAAGCCATCGTCATCGCCAACCGCATCACCTATCCGGTCCTCGTCCGCCCGTCCTTCGTGCTCGGCGGCCGCGGCATGATGATCGTTTACAACGACTCCGAGCTTTCCCGCTACATGCGCGAGGCCGTCATCGCCTCGCCCGAGCGCCCGGTGCTCGTGGACCGATTCCTCGACAATGCCACCGAAGTGGACGTCGACTGCATTTCCGATGGCGAAACTTCCGTCGTCGGCGCGATCATGGAGCACATCGAACAGGCCGGCATCCACTCCGGCGACTCGGCGTGCGTCATCCCGGCGTTTTCCCTCTCAGAGTCGATCAAGGCGGAAATCACCCGCGCCGCCATCGATCTCGCCCGCGAGCTCAACGTCCGCGGCCTGATGAACATCCAGTTCGCCGTGAAGGACGAGCAGCTCTACGTCATCGAGGTCAATCCTCGTGCTTCCCGCACCGTGCCGTTTGTGAGCAAGGCCACCGGCGTTTCCCTCGCCAAGCTCGCCGCGAAAGTCATGGTCGGCGAAAAACTCAAGGACCTCGGCTACACCCAGACCATCGTTCCCCTGCATTTCTCGGTGAAAGAAGCCGTCTTCCCATGGAACCGTTTCCCCGGCATCGACATCGTGCTCGGCCCGGAAATGAAGTCCACCGGCGAGGTCATGGGCATCGACGCCGACTGGGGCATGGCCTACGCCAAATCGCAGATCAGCGCCTTCAACCCGCTTCCCACCGAGGGCAATGTCTTCCTCTCCGTCGCCGATCTCGACAAGAACCGCGCCGTGCAAGTCGCCCGCGACCTCTCCGAGCTCGGCTTCAAAATCTTCAGCACCGGCGGCACCCACGCCCGCCTCGTCGCCGAAGGCATCCCGAGCACCCGTGTTTACAAAGTCCTCGAGCAGGCCCGCCCGAACGTGATCGACATGATGAAAAACAACGAAATCCATTTCATCATCAACACCCCGAGCACCCACGAATCCCGCGCCGACGAGATCCTGATCCGCTCCACCGCCATCGCCCAAAAGATCTCCCACGCCACCAACCTCTCCGCCGCCGAGGCGTCGGTGAAGGCGATGCGCTCGTTGAAGACCCGGGAATTTACGGTGAAGAGCATCCAGGAGTATCACGCTTGACGTGGCGTGATTGCCCAGCCGGAGATTGAAACATTTCTTTCATTCTCCGGGGGCAAATTAAAGAAAAGGGCTGAAAGCATTAATTTGGGATCATTGAATGGGCAAAGTGGATCGCTTGCCAGTCGGAGGATTTAAGGGGCAAATCCGTATTGCCCCCTTCGTCCGCCCTGCCGACTCTTCGGCGCATGGCGAAGCGGAACAAGAAAGTGGGAGGCGGTGTGTTTCTTCTGAAGGCTCGACCCATGGGTCTGCGGGCAGGGCTGGATCCCGCCGGTTTCAACCACCTCGCCGATGATCTCGAAGCGGAGGCGTTTCTCGAAACCACCCGCAATCTGACGGAGCGCAGCCGATAATTGTGCCAGATGCCAAGCTGCGCTTTTTGCCTACGACGAGAGCGGACCGTTTCAAAATCCCCCAAGCGCAAATCCTGACTCCCGAGCACCCCGCTATGGCGGTTCTCGCGTGTGGAAGCAACAAGGAGCGGCGGATTGCCTTCGGCCATGCGTGATGCGCTTCGCGATTTGATAAGGCGCGCTACCGCTCGCTCTGCATTCCGATCCGCCGATGCGCATGAATTGGCAATGAGTGAATGCGAAGCGCTTTTCATTGGCTTCCCATGCACGGGGCGAATCGGAGTATCGCCCCTCGGAGCGGCGGACTCCGATCCGCCGATGCGCATGAATTGCCAATGAGTGAATGCGAAGCGCTTTTCATTGGCTTCCCATGCACGGGGCGAATCGGAGTATCGCCCCTCCTTGATCAGGCAAGGAAGCGCTTGATCCAGTCGGCTTCTTCCAGCAGAAACTCACCTTCCCGCAAGTGCGCCTTCATCGGGTTCCGTCGGATATAGCGGGCCACGTTGACGAAGTGATCCCAGTCGCGGATCATCCTGTCGAAATAGTCCTTCTGCCAGAGAGGACCGGAGTCTTGTGTCTGCCGGTGGATTTTCACTGCGGAAAAACGTTTCCAACTGGCCACGATCCGGGCCAACGACTCCGACTCACCAAGGGTTAGAAGTAGGTGGACATGATTCGGCATGATCACCCATGCGTGCAGAAGATAGCGGCTTTGATCAAAATGGCGGAAGGCCCCGCCACGATTCCGGCGTTTTCAGCATCGCGAAACAAGCAGGATCCGTGGCCTTGATCCAGATGATGATCGATCCGCGACGAGAAGTTCTTGTGGTATTCCGCTTCGGCCTCCGGAGACCATGGTTTTGGGTGATTCTGTATCCAATGATCCCGTTCCTGCTGCCACTGTCTGAGGAGATTCGCCGGTATCGAATCACCGAGCCGGAAGGTCAGGAAGTAGGTGGCCTGATCCTGCTGCCAGTGTGGCAGATGATTCTGGGTTTTGTGAATTTCGGCGAATTCATTCAGAAATTTCAGAACGAGATAGGGCGATGGAATGGAATCCATAGGTGATGAGGAAGATGAGAATCCGATGAAGTTGTCGAGCATGAAAGGAGCGGCGGACTCCGTCTCCGCCGATGTCCATGAAGTTGCCAATGAGTGATGGCGAAGCGCTTTCCATTGCCTTCTCATGAGCAGGGCGAATCCGAGTATCGCCCCTCCGTTCATGAAGGGCCAATGAGTGATGGCGGAGCGCTTTTCATAGGCTTCCCATGGACAGGGCGAATCGGAGTGTCGCCCCTCCTTGGTGAGCTCTTGCTCCGACATTTCGGAATCTAGGCTCAAGCGTGAATCCTAAAACCCGAGCGCCCCTCCATGAGCCTTTCGAGCGCTCCAAGCTCTACGGATAGATCACCTGTTGCAGGAACAGTCCGTCAGCCGGGGCGCAGAGCGGGGATTTGCCTAACGGGAGTCCCGGTGGCTGGTCGAGCAGCGCGGCGAAATCATCCAGCCGGATCCTGCCTTGCGCGGCGTGCACGGCGCCGCCGGTGAGGAGGCGGACCATCTTGTAGAGGAATCCATCACCCCGGTAAGTGATCTGATAGCCGTCCTGCAGGGTGGTGAGTTCCACCGACTCGATCGTCCGGCACCAGTCGATGTCCGGGGTTTCATTGCCACGATAGGCGGCGAAGGCGTGGAAGTCGTGGCGGCCGATGAAAAGCGCGAGCGCGTCCCAGAGGACGTCGGCATCGAGCTGGCGCGGGAGGTGCCAGGCGAGCCCGGCCTTGAGCGGCGGCAGGACGGGATCGGTGCAGAGGTCGAAATGATAGATTTTCCCGATGGCGGAGAAGCGGCTGTGGAAATCCGCGGCGACTTCCTCGCAGGCCATGACCCGGATGGTGGCGGGCAGCTTGCAGTTGAGCGCGGGCACCCAGTTGAAGGGGTTCATGGAGATTTCCGGCGGGGCGTCGAAGTGGGCGATTTGTCCGAGCGCGTGCACGCCGGTGTCGGTGCGGCCGGAGCCGTGGAGGCGCACCGGTTGTTTCGCGACTTCCGCCATCGCGGCCTGGACGATGTCCTGCACGGTGTTGCCACAAACCTGCGATTGCCAGCCGTTGTAAGGGCGGCCGTCGTAGGCGATTGTTAGTTTGAGGCGCATCTATTCAATTTCCCCCATCCACAGGTTGAGGATTTCCACGGCGGCGGCCTGGTCGATGATGGCTTTTTGTTGGCGGGCGTTGCGGCCGGCTTCGCGGAGCTTGGAGGCGGCGGTGGAGGTGGTTAGCGTTTCATCGACGAAGACCAGGGGAATGGTCGGGATGCGTTCGCGGAGCAGGCCGGCGAAGGCGCGGACCTTGGCGGCGGAGCTTCCTTCGCTGCCGTCCATGCGGATGGGCAGGCCGACGACGAGGGTGTGGGTCTGCCGGGCTTCCGCAAGCCGGGCGATGCGCTCGATGGCGTCGCCCTTGCTTTGGTCGATGGTTTCCACCGGATGCGCGAGGATGCCGAAGTCGTCGGTCGCGGCGACGCCGATGCGGGCGTCACCGTAGTCGATGCCGAGGGCGGGGTGGGGGGAGTTGGTGAGTTGGGCGTTGATTGCGGAGATGAATGAATGAATGAAAGCCGGGATAAATCCCGCGGTCCGGTTTTCAGAGCAGCTCTACCGGGAGGATGTCGGAGAGTTTTTTGATGGAGTCGGCTTGGTGGCGGTTGGCGATGAGCAGGGCGTCCGGGGTTTGCACGATGATCAGGTCGTCCACGCCGAGCAGGGCGATGCGGGTGCCGGGGCGGGCGTTGAAGATGATGTTGTTCTGTGAATCGAGCTCGCTGATCGGTTCGTTGGCGCGGTTTTCCTCACCGAATTTTTCGAGATACTTGGCGATGGAGATCCACGAGCCGACGTCGTCCCAGTCGAAGGTCGCCTCGATGTTGAAAACGCGGTCGGCGCTTTCCATCAGGGCGTAGTCGATGGAGATCGGAGTGAGTTCGGGAAACCGCGAGTTGACGGTGGCGAGGATGTCCTTGGAATCGCGGAGCTCGGAAATGAAGCCGCCGAGTTCCGGCGCGTGGGCGTCGAGCTGCCGGATCACGGTGGGCAGCGACCAGACGAACATGCCCGCATTCCAGGAGAATCCGCCTTGGGCGAGGAATTGCCCGGCGAGCTCGGCGCTGGGTTTTTCCCGGAAGCGTTTCACCTCGAAGGGCGGATGGGCGCACTCGAGGCCGGGGATGGATGCGGGGTCGCCGCGCTCGATGTAGCCGTAGGACGGGCAGGCCCAGGTCGGGCGGAGGCCGATGGTGACGAGCCCGTCGGATTTCCCGGCGGTGGCCAGGGCATCGCGCATGACGGCGTGATAGGCGGCGGTGTCCTGGATCAGCTGGTCGGAGGGCAGCACCATCATCACGGCGTCCGGGTTGCGCGCGGCGATCAGGCCGATGCCGAGAGCCACGGCGGGAGCGGTGTCGCGCTTGGCGGGCTCGGCGAAAATATTTTCCGCGGGAAGCATGGTGGCCAGTTCCCGGACGGCGTCCACTTGCAGGGAATTGGTGAGGATGAGGATGTTTTCGAAAGGAACCAGGCCTTCAAGACGCTTGATCGTCTGTTCAAGCAGCGTTCCGGTGCCGAACAGATCGAGAAGCTGCTTGGGCTTGTTGTTGCGGCTGAGCGGCCAGAAGCGGGTGCCGGAGCCTCCGGCGAGAATCAGGGCGTAGGTGTTTTCGAGGGCGGGCATGTCACCGGCAGGCTTGCCTAAAGGTCAGGGCTGGAAAAGCGGGAATCTCGGAAATGTGCGTTCCCATCGCCGGAAAGCGAACTCGCCGGGGCGGGGGATTCGTCTAGCCTCGCCCCATGAGTGTCAAAACCGTCCTGCTGGGATTCCTTCTATTTCAAAGCTTTCCGGTATCCGGTGTCGAACTCCCGGACCCGGAGGCGGGCTTTGAATCGATCTTCGACGGCACGCTCAAGAACTGGGACGGCGACCCGGTTTACTGGAAGGCTGAAAGCGGAACCCTGGTGGGCGAAGTTCGGCCTGACACCCTGCTCAAACGGAATTCCTTCATCATCTGGCGCGGCGGCGAGTTCGCCGACTTCGAGCTGAAACTGGAATACCGCGTTTCCGCCGCAGGCAACAGCGGCATCAACTACCGGAGCATCGAGGTCCCGGGCGTGAAATGGGCGATGCAGGGCTATCAGGATGACATCGACGGCAAGGACCAGTGGAGCGGCCAGAATTACGAGGAACGGGGGCGGACTTTCCTCGCCTATCGGGGGCAAAGTGTCCTGCTCATGCCCGGAAAAGCACCTGAAATCACCAGGGAACTGGGCGACCGCGCGGAACTGCAGAAAAAGGTGCTTAAAAACGACTGGAACCAGGTTCACATCATCGCCCGCGGAAATCTGTTACAGCATTTCACCAACGGGGTGCTCATGTCGAAGGTGCGCGACGAGGATCCGGAAAGACGCCGGTCGAGCGGAATGTTAGGCGTACAGGTCCATGTCGGGCCGCCGATGAGGATCGAGTTCCGGAACATCCGGGTGAAACTCCTGAAATAACAAATCAACCTGCCGGACCGCGGGTGCCCGGCAGGTCGGTAGGTTACTTGCTTAGGGCTTTGTCGATCTTTTCACCCGCTTTTTCGACCGGTCCTTTCGGATCGACCGCGTCCTTCACGTCTTCAACCGCCTTGTCCATGCTTTCACCGACTTTTTCGGCAGGGCCTTTTTCACGGCAGGAAACCACGGAGGCGATGAAAGGAAAGATACACAGGGATAACAGCAATGACGGTTTCATGATTCAGGTCTAAGGGTTGAGCGGTCGCCTCCAAGAAGTTGTTTGGCGACATGAGGAAGCAGTCGCACACTTTCGGGAGATTGCTACCGGCATCACCGGTAAATCCCATCTAACTGACGAAACGTGCAAAACGCCCCGATAGGAACCCGGAGATATTGGGGGCGATCAGATTTGTCCCAACCGCACCCGCAAAATCCAGGCCTGCGTGGCGATGCCGGGGTTAGCGTGCCTGCCCCGCGGCCATCGGATCAACGGTACTTGCGCGGAGCGGGAGGGGGAATAGGAGGGGGACCGCCGCGGTAATAGCGGTTATTATAATAATTACGGTTATAATAATTATCGTGACGATTATTATGATTTTTTGCAGCCGCGTAGCCAATCACGCCTGCGGCGGCGGCTCCTGCGACAGCGAGTGCCGGATCCACGGATTGCACGGGGCGTCCATAGGCGTCGTAAGTGGTCATGCAGCTGACCCCGGAACCCATACTCGCGGCTAGTAAGACGCCCGTAATCAGGCGCGTGATGATGTGTTTTTTTGTCATGACGGTATAGAGAATACTTTGACCCGCTGGTAAGCAACCCGCATTTGGAAAATTTCGTGTGGGTCTGTTCAGTAGCAGTGAGGGTGTCCGCGACGGTAGTAGGCGCCGCCGCGACCATAATACCCGCCCCCGCGGTAATGGCCGTGGTCGTGGCTGTTCGCGGCGGCGTAACCGATCAGTCCGGCTGCGGCCACGCCGGCCAACGCCAGTCCGGGGTCCACGGTCTGCACCTGCCGGCCGTAAGCATCGTAAGTGGTCACGCAGCTGACACTGGACATGATGAAAGCAGCCAGGAGTGACAGAGCCGACCAACGGAGGAAGGATGAGGTGGTTTTCATACCCGGAGAGACGTTGATAAACCGGCGATATTCATTCGATTTTCAAAAAAGATCCGGGCAGGAGACCCGGGTCAAACCCGCCGGATTTTGCCGCTTTCGGTGAGTGGCAGCCTGTCAACAAACCTTGCCCTGACCGGCACCTTGTAGGCCGAGAGGGATTGGCGGCACCAGCGGATCAACTCGCGGGATGTCAGGTTTGCGCCCGGATGCAAGATGACCTCCACGACGGGAACGGTGCCCAGCACGGTGTGCGGTAAGCCAATGACGCGGCACCGGCGCACCGGAGGCAGGCTTTCGATCACCGTCTCGACCTCCTCCGGGAAAACCTTCATGCCATTCACGTTGAGGACGCTTTTTTTGCGGCCGCGGAGGAAGAAGCGTCCTGCGGCGTCGGTTTCGGCCAGATCGCCGGTTGCGAACCAGCCATCCACGCAGATTTCATCGACGGGCTGCCAAGGCGAGAGATAGGCGTCGAACATTCCGGGCCCTTTGACCCACAGTTCGCCCACCAAGCCTGTGGCCATCGGTCGCCCTTCTTCATTGCGGAGCTCCACGTCGAACGCGGGCAACGGCCGCCCCACGGCAGTCGGGCAATCGCGCGCGCCGCAGGTATTAAGCAGTGGCAGGCCGATTTCGATGATGCCCAATCCCTGGACGAGCGACTTCTCGAAGCGGGTGCGGAAATCCTTCGCCACCTGTGCCGGCAAGGGGGCAGCGGTGCTGACCGCCAGGCGGAGTTCCGGCCAAGTGAAGTCGCCGGGATCCACCGCCAGTTGGGCGAAATGGAAGGGAGCGCCGTAAATCACGGTGGCCCGCGTGGCCTTGGCGCATTCCAGGATCTGTTCCGCGAGATGCGAGGTGCCGATCACGGTGCAGGCCCCGTGGTAAAGATAAAGTATGATGGACACCGCGAAGTGGTGGGCCATCGGCAACATCCACAGGACCCGGTCGCCGGGGCCGATTTCGAGCGCCTCATTCGCCGCGGTGATCCGCTCGCGCAGCTTGCGGTGGCTCAGGACAATGCCCTTGCTTTTGCCCGTGGTGCCGGAGCTGAAGCGGATGAACGCCGGGTCCAGCGCGGTGAATTCCGCCTCCTGATCGATGCCCCGTGATGCCAGCGGCACCCACGCCGCGCCGGTGGATTTTTCGGGTTGGCCGGTTGAGATTCCCGGTCCACTGGCGCGGCGGTCGAGGATCATGCCGCACAATCCGGTGCGCTCGATGATTTCCAGGCGCTCAGGTTCGGTCAGCTCGTCGGCCAGGGGCACCAGGCATCCGCCGGCTTTGAGAATCGCCAGTGCGAGAATGATGTAATCCACGCCGTTTCGGCAAGCGAGGCCGACACGGGGCACGCCGTTCCGATGGAACCCCGGGCATTTTTCCAGCCACGCCGCGACTTCGGCGACGCGCACGAGCAATCCACCGAAGCTGAGCGTGACCCCGTCGGCCATCAGCGCTGGATGCTCCGCCGAAGCCCGCAGGGCGATTTGATCCACAATGTTCACGTCCGGCGGTCGTAGCCTTTTAATTGCCAAGCGACAAGAGTTTCAAATTCCGCCAGTCAGCGGGTTCCGGAAAACCGCCAAATGACGGTCCACCGATCTGCCTTGGGCATCGGGGAGCGGGCGTGGCGCCCAATGCTGTCAGTTTAAGAATTTTTAACCGCAGATGAACGATGCACGCCTGGATCACGGTTTCGGTTTCTTGCTTCCGCGCCGCAACCGCTCGGTGATGGCTAGAATCGCCGGATGGCTGAAACGCCGCTCGGCCGTGATGGCGTAAAACTGTGTTTCCACCTCCTTCGTCCGGCCGATCGGCACGAAGCCATATCTCTCGACCGCTTCGGAGGCAACCACCGTGGGCACCGCGATGAATGCGTGGCCGCTGGTCGCCACGATTTTCGTCAGGGCCGCGTCTTCGAACTCGGCCACCACGCGTGGTTCCACGCCGGTGCTGCGGAACCATTTTTCCAAGTCGCGCCGGAGGCTGCAATTCTGGGTCGGCAGCAGCGCCGGAGCGCCATCGAGATTCCGCGGGAAGCGGCCCTTGAGTTTTTTCGCCAGCCCGGGCATCGCGCAAAACGTGATTTCGGACGAGCCTAGCAGATGATTGAAAACCTTGCCGGCGATCCCCGGCGAGGCGGGCTCGTCGGACAGCACCACGTCGAGGCGGTGGGTGTTGAGCTGGGAGACAAGGTCCGCCAGTTTCCCCTCGTGGCAGGTGAGCTGGACCGGCGGCTTGTGCTCCAGCACGGGGCGCAGGATGTCGTAGCTCATGAGCTTCGGGAACGAGTCCACGATGCCGACGTGCAGGCGCAGCGAGCGGGAGCCCGGTGCCTGCTTGGTGGCGCGCAGGATCTCGCTGCCCAGCGTGAAAATTTCCTCGGCGTAGCCATGGATCAACTGGCCAAACTCGGTCAGCACCAGCGACCGCCCGCTGGGACGGAACAGCGCCTCGCCCAGGCTCGCTTCCAACAGTTTGATCTGCGTGCACATCGAGGGCTGCGAGATTTTCAGTTTCTCGGACGCCCGGCGCAGACTGCCCTCCGTGGCGACGGTCCAGAAATAGCGCAGATGGTGGTAATTGAGAAATTCGGCTCCGGATAACGTTTCCATTTTTTGAAATGTTTAGTGTGAGTTTTCGTATTATGCAAATTCTTTCGTGGCACCCATGGTTTGCCCGTCAACCAACCCCACTCACCATGAAACTGACCCTGACCCACCGCAACCACGCTCCGTCCATCTCCATCGTCGAGATGATCCAAAACGAACTGAAATCCCTGCAGCCCGACCTTCAGATCGATGAGGCGCGCGTCCGTCTGGAGCGCAGCCTCACCGACAGCCCGCCGTTCAGCGTGGCCTTCCATCTCGTCACGCCGGGACCGGACGTCATCGTGAAATCCTCGGACCACACGCTGCGCGCCGCCATCCTCAAGGCCTTCGACCGGATCGCCGGTAAAATTGGCCACCGCAGGGTCAAGCGCTCGCGCCGCCGTGAGAAAGCGCCGGCCATCGAGCTGACGCGCCGCCGCCCTGCCGGTGTCCAGCACGGTTAACCCGGACATCGCCTCACGAACTCCGGCCCATCGCCATGCCGGTGATTCGTGAGGTCTCCCGGAGTAGCCTGCAACCTCTTCCTCCGCCCCGGATCCTTCGCTTCACGCCAAGCACGCGCAGACGACAACCTGTTCCCCATCGCATCCAAAACGCACCAATCACTCTCTGATACAATATGACCATTCTCTCACTACTCGCCACCACCGCAGCTACCGCCGATCCCGCAAGCATGAAAATGTGGGCTTACATCGGCTTCATCGCGCTTGTGATGGTGTTCCTCGCCCTCGATCTCGGTGTCTTCCATCGCGAGGCTCATGAAGTCAGCATGAAGGAGTCCATCACCTGGTCCGGCATCTGGCTCACTTGCGGAGTCTCGTTCACTGCGTTCATCTACTATGCCTATCAGTTCCACTGGCTGGGCCTGGGGTTGGAAACCCCGGTCTATGTGGGAGGCTCGATTGTGCTCGGGGAGGTCACGGGGGCCACGGCGGCAATCCAGTATCTCACCGGATACATCGTCGAAAAGTCTCTCGCGATGGATAACATCTTCGTCATTGCGATGATCTTCGGTTACTTCGCGATCCCCACGAAATACCAGCATCGCGTGCTCTTCTGGGGCATCATCGGCGCACTCATCATGCGCGGAGGGATGATCTTCCTCGGAGGGGAGTTGATCATGCGTTACACATGGATCCTCATTGTCTTCGGTTTCTTCCTGATTTTCACGGCGGTGAAGATGGCTCTCATCACAAGCCATAGCGACCCGGGAAACAATCCCGTCGTGAGACTCGCAAAGCGCTTCTTCCGCACGGTGACTTTCTATGACGGTCAGAAGTTCTTCACCCGCCGCACGGTGGCTCCCACTTACATCAAGGATCCGAAAACAGGCAGTGACATTGCCGCCCCTGCCGAACCGGGCACTCTCTCCGCACGTTGGGCCATTACTCCGCTTTTCCTCGCGCTGATCATGGTGGAAATCACAGACCTTGTGTTTGCGGTTGATTCCATTCCCGCGATCTTCGCGATCACGCCGGATCCCTTCATCGTCTTCACAAGCAACATTTTCGCGATCCTCGGCCTGCGCGCCCTGTATTTCTGCCTGGCCGCCCTGATTGCTAAATTCCGCTTCCTCAAGCCTGCCCTGATCCTGATTCTCGCCTTCATCGGCATCAAGCTGCTGTTACTCGCCGCGCCGCCGTATTTCAATGATTTCGGCCTCAGTGCCCATGAATTCAACAGCATCAAGATTGATCCGCTTGTTTCGCTGGTCATCGTGCTCGGCACGCTCGCCGCGGCAACGGTGATGTCCGTCCTGATACCTAACAAAGAAGAGAATCCGAGCTAATCATCCCTCATCCTGTCACCATGAACCCGATCACCACTCATGACTCACTGCTGGCAATCTGCCTCCATGCCGCCTACTCGAATGGCGAGCAATCGGATGCCGAGCGCCGGGAAATCGCCCGCTACGCCGAAGAAATGGACGCGGACAACCTGGCGGCTCTCTCGCGCAGGATCCTGATGGGGAAACTCTCCATCGAGGAGGCATGCAAGGGTCTCGGCACCAGCCAGGACCGAATGCTTGCTTACGAAATGGCGCGGGCGATTTGCGAAGTCGGTGGCTCGATTTCCCCCGAGGAAGGAGAGTTTCTCACGGAATTGCGCCGCCGCCTGACCCTTTCGGAAGGCGAGTCAAGTGCCGTGGACGAGGAGGTCGATTCCGCCGCCCTCGCGCCACTTGGCGCGACGCTGCCGGAGCCGGTCACGACCGACAGCGGCGGCATGATTCTCAAATACGCGATCCTTGCTGGTGCTCTCGAACTGTTGCCTCAAACTCTGGCCACGGTTGTCATCATTCCCATGCAAATGAAGATGGTCTATCGAATCGGGAAGTCCCACGGGGTGGAGCTTGATCGTTCCAATATCAAGGACTTCCTCGCCACCGCTGGCATCGGACTCGGTTCTCAAATGGTCGAGGGCTTCGCACGCAAACTGGTGGGCAAGTTCGGCCGCAAACTCGGAGGAAAAACCGTCGGCAAGGTGGCTGACCAACTCGCGGGATCGGCCGTGTCTTTCACATCGACCTACGCCATCGGCCACATGGCCCAGGGTTACTATGCGGGCGGTCGCAATCTCACGGCCCCGGATCTGAAAAAGCTCATCGGGCCTTTGCAAAGCCAGGCCCGCGAACTTCACACCCGCTACCTGCCGGAAATCCAAGAGCGGGCCA
>JAIFNK010000181.1 GCA_020047775.1 Akkermansia sp.
CGCCCGTGATTCCCATCGAGGACGCGCAACTTGCGGGCAAGACCGTGCGCCGCATCGGAGTGGCACAGAAATACAATCCGAAGCGCTCGAATGTGGAAAACCCCGAGTTGTTTCCAATCTGGCCGTTCCGCATCTTCGGGCTGGAGCGCCCGATGCTGGAGGAGGCGCGCAATGCCTATCAACTTCGCGGCAGCCACAACGACGTCGGCTGGGGTTACGACGGCAATGCGGCACCTCTGTTGGGAATGACCGACGAAGCCGCGCGCATCCTCAAGGTGAAGCTGTCCAATGCCAACGCCGCCTACCGCTGGCCCTCCACTTGGGGACCGAATTTCGACTGGCTGCCCGACCAATGCCATGGCGGCAACCTGATGGCCGCCATCAACTACATGCTGATCCAGCATTCCGGCGACAAGATCCTGCTGCTACCCGCATGGCCGAAGGATTGGGATGTTTCCTTCAAGCTCCATGCCCCGCGCCAGACCACCGTCGAAGTCGTCTATCGCGGCGGTAAAATCGAAAAACTCGAAGTTCTCCCACGGGAAAGACGCAAGGACATCACCCTCCCGGCTGGACTCGATGCATCGTGACCCCGCGATTTTCCCCACTCAAGCCGCTTGCCTGATTGGCACCCATTCACAAGAATCAACCGAAATGTCACAATCCACCATCAACGGCATCTTCGTTCCCAACATCGTTCCCTACGACGCCAAGGGCCGCATCGACGAAGACGAACTCCGCCACATCATCCGCTGGGTCGGCGACAAGGGCGTCACCGGATTTTATCCGAACGGCAGTATGGGCGAGTTCATCCGCCTCAGCTACGAGGAGCGCCGGACAGTCGTGCGCATCGTCAGCGAGGAAGCAAAGGGCCGCCCGATTCTCGCCGGAGCCGCCGAAGCCAACATCGAACTCGTTTTGGAAATGTGCAACTACTGCGCGGATCTCGGTTGCCGCGCGGTCTCCATCACCGGACCCTATTACTACAAGCTCACGCAGGAGAGCATCGAGGCCTACTTCCGCGAGCTCGCCGCCAAGTCACCGATCGACATCGTTGTGTATAACATCCCGGTCTTCGCTAACGAAATTTCACTTCCCGTGCTCGAACGCCTCGCCATGGATTGCCCGCGCATCGTCGGCACCAAGGACACATCGAAGGACATGGGCCGCTTCCAACAGACGCTGCACACCATCAAGCGCCAGCGCCCGGATTTCTCCGTGCTCATCGGCTGGGAGGAACTGCTTTGCACCGGCCTCTTCATGGGTGCGGATGGTGGCACGCTCTCCAGCGCCGGGGTTGTCCCGGAAGTGGTGATGAGACTCTATCATGCCGCGCGCGCCGGAAAATGGGATGAGGCGAAACGCATTCAGTTCGAATTGCTCGATTTGTTCTCGCTGATGGTCGGCGCGCCGAATTTCCCGGAAGGCTTCCGCACCGGCTACGAACTGCGCGGCTTCAAGGCGGGCAACGCGCGTTTCCCGCTCTCACCCGCCGAGCAGGGCCTCATCGCGGAAATGCGCTCCAAGCTCGCCTGCGTGCTCGCAGGTTGCGGATTTGAGGAAGCCGCCGGCGAATGCAGCCTCGGAAAATCAAAGCCATCGCCGATGGACATCGATGCAATCGTCCAAGCGGTAATGAAGAACATCGAAGCCTCGCAAGCTCGCTAGCAGAACATGCAGGCCCTCGGATTCATCGAAGCACCCTTCCTCAGCATTTCCGCCATGCTCGCCCACGAGGCGGCCACAACGGCGGACGTCCATATCCTGGGATTCGAAGATACCGGCAACGAAAACCTGCTCATCCGTCTATCCGGTGAAATCGCGCAAATCCGCGCCGCGCTCGATGCCGCGGAAAAGCTCGCCCCTCAACTCGGCGCATCCATCGTCACCGGCATCATCCCCCGCCCCGCCGACGGATTCGACTCGATGATCCATTTCCCTGATCCACCACCACCCCGGCGGCACGGTGGAAAGGCAGGACCAAGTCGCCGTGGAAGAGCCGTTGGAAATCCGGTTGGACGGTCATCCGGTGGCAGTGGTGATGCGCACGCCGGGGCACGACGACGAGCTGGCGCGCGGGATTTCTGGTCACCGAGGGGATTATTTCCAAGAATCCGATTCACTTCCCTCGCGACATGCCCGGCGGCAGGTCGGCATCCTTGCCACTGCGTTGCGGCTTGGTGATGGACGACCCGGGGCCGGGCGTGAAAAATTTCAGTTGGAAGGACTCGGCGGCTGCCCATGCGCCATTCTTCCACTCGAAAAAGAGGCCGGATGGGAAGGTCACGTTACCGATGGGATATCATTGGCCCCATGTGTTGTTTTTTGTGTCCCAGCTCCGGTGCGCGTCGCAGCCGAAAGCGACGAGGTAGTTTTTGGAATTGCCCTTTATGGATTTCAGTATCCTGGAGGTGCGCTCCCCATACCCGGATCGTTATGGCCAGACGGCTTCCCCAATTGTTTTGCGCGAAGTTCCGCCAGTGACATCTCGTAGCTTTTTCTCAAGCTTCGGAATTTGGTTTGGATCTCTTCGATGCTTGGGGGATTTTCGATAAAGGTGGCGAACCCTTCGTCGTCTTCGCTGAGGCTCCCTCTGCACATCCGGTTCAAGGCGATTTCGAACTCCATTGGGGTTAGCTCGGCTTGATCGAATGCTCCTTTCCATTTTACCACTCCGAATTGGTGGTCTTTTTCCAGGATGAAGAGGTCAAGGTCCTCGCTGATCCGATGCCCAATGTATAGGGAGAGTCCTGTTCCTCCGATGAGGATGAATACCCCATGGGCGCTGCCGCCAGATTCGAATTGACCCGCCAGTCCATCAGCAAGAGCCTGATCCGGTATGACAACGTTCCGATCCGCCGTCTCCGCGGCCACCTTGTTCGCCCTCGTTTCTAACGCCCCTGCCGGTATCACCATCGGCCCGGTCCGTGCACAGCCGGGCGAAAGCGTGCGGCTGGTCACTTTTTCCGAAACAAAGGGCGGAACCATCCAGAAAGACTATCTCGGCAAGTCCAGCACCGGAAAAATCGAAGTCACCCGCGAACGGGACCTTGTCTGGACCTTCCGCTCCCCCGCCGCCGATGGCACGCGCCGCGGCATGGTCCGGGTGCCCAAAATCACCACCACCACGAAAACCGTGATCGATGGCAAGGAGGAAAAGATCACCGACAAAAGCCCGCTCGTCGGCAAGATGTTCGCGATGTCCAAATCCCCTACCGGTGACTGGAATTTCGAGCTCGATGGTTCCCTCCCACTGGCCCGGGTCCAATCCGAGATCGACGAACTCAAGGTCTATCTGAAGCGCGACTGGTATCCGGCCCGCGAGATCAACGTCGGCGATTCCTGGGAATTCGATCCGGCCTGGATCCGGATGACCATCGAAAAAGACATTTCCAAAGCCCAGACCATCGGCACCATGAAGCTCCGCCAGGTGCGCAGCGCTGAGACGCGCCGGATCGCGGTCATCGACGTGTCGATCCGCAGCACCGGCACGGACTTGCGCCCGGATGGAATTCAGGCGAATGCGTCCGTCGATATCACCGGTGAGGTTATCGTGAACCTCAACACCATGCTCGACGAAACCCTCGAGCTGAAAGGGACCATCGTCACGACCACCACCAAAGGCGCGGAAACCACCAAGGTGACACTCCCCATCCGACTGTTAGCAACCAAGTCGTTTGTCAAGGACAGCCCGATGCCTTGATCCCTCCGTCGCGCCCTTGAACGTCACCGTTTTCAAGGACTACAACCGGGTGCGCGAGCGGAATTTCATGAAGAGGAGTCCGAGTTGTTCTTCGAAGACCTTTCGTTACAAATCATCCCGGACGCCGTCTTCATGCGCCTCACCACCTTCCCGTGCGTGCTCGTCGCCGGCGGCCACCAGGCGTTTCTCACCGAGGAGGCCATGACGAACATTGCAAAAACCACCCCGCCCGACCTAACCGACTTCGAAGCCGGTCGCGACTGCCCGAATACCGTGAAGTTGAAATAGTCCGATCCAACTGACCGTGCCACAAGAGTAAGCGCGCACCCGTGAAACGCACCGATCACGCCAGCCGGGCAAGCGCGACAAGTCTCGCGACTGGACAACAAAACACCCGGTCATAGGATCCCGGCCATGCCGATTTTCTGCCATCCTTCCCCGTCCAAAGGTGCCGCAATCATGGCGGAGGAGTTTTCCTCGTCACTCTCACCCGAGATCGTGTGGATCGATCTACTGAACGCCACCCCGGCGGAAGTTACGGCCATCGAAAAGCATTTCGGGATCTCACTTCCGACGCGTGAGGAGATGCGCGAAATCGAAAGCACGAGCCGCCTCTATTGCGAGGATGACGCCCGCTTCCTCACGACTCCACTGCTGGTCAGCACCGAGAGCGAGGATCCACATTCGACGGAGATCGGCTTCGTGTTTGTCAAAGATCACCTGCTCACCATCCGGAATGTGGATCCACACAGTTTCAAGCAAACCGTCAACCTGTTCGCCAAGCGCCCGCAACCGAACCGGGACCAGGTTTTCGTGGCGCTGATCGAGGCCATGGTGGATCGCCAGGCGGATCTCTTGGAACGATTGTCCAAGGAAATGGACGAGCTGTCGCACCGGATTTTTTCCCGGCTGAAACGGGCGAAGGAATCCGAGAACAACCTGCGCGACGCGATCTACCGACTGGGCCGCAGTGGCGACCTCATCGGCCGGGAGCGTGATTGCATCGTGGGCCTCACCCGGCTGGTGCAGTATGCCGGCCATGATGATTCCGACGGTCCCGGCATCAGCGCGGATTCCTCATGCTATCAAAAACTCAGGCCCATCATGCGCGACCTCCAATCGCTGGCAGAATTCGCCGGGTTTCTCGCCTCGAAAGTCAGCTTCATGCTCGATGCCACGCTCGGGCTCATCAACATCGAGCAGAACACGATTGTGAAAATCTTCACCGTAGCGGCGGTCATCTTTCTGCCGCCCACCCTCGTCGCCAGCATTTATGGCATGAACTTCGACGTGATGCCGGAACTCCGCTGGCAGCTCGGTTACCCGTTTGCGATTTTCGTGATGGCCTGCTCGGTCGCCCTGCCGTTCTGGTTCTGCCGGCGCAAGGGATGGCTGTGACCGCACGGACTCCGTGCCGGTTAGGAAAAAGCGCGCACTCGGGAATCCACGGCGGATGCTTTCAAGCGATCTGATGGGAAACCTGTTAAATTCCGCGATGGTTCTTGACGGGCGAGGGAAAACCCAACAGTTACCTCAGTTGTTATGTCCCAAAATCTAGCAAACATTGCATTGACTCCCGCCGAAATCACCATTTTGAACGGCGCTCTACAAACCATCCGCACCACTCTTGGCACCCGCGCCGTGAGTCTGACACCGGATCAACGGAAAAACCTCGTCAAGATGGGCGACAACACCCGCATCTTTTGCCAGCAGGCCGTCACCGGCCTCCAACAGAACTCCGGCAGCATGCCACCCGACCTCGACATCCCCGGCCTCGTCCAGGATTTCGCGGACTACACCGCCCTCGAAACCTTCGTTGCTGAATACGAGGCCGTTGGAGAACTCCTTGATGACACGCTCAAGGCGATTTCCAGCGACGTCATGACCAACAGCATCATCGGCGTCAGCTTTCTCAAGACCCTAAACAAGATCAATCCCGCCCTGGATACCCTGGTTGGCGCGCTCAAGACCGTCCGTCGCCGGAAGCCGGTCAAAACTGTTACCCCGCTCGTCGCCTGATTCACTTCTCTCATCCGGGGGGTGATTTCGGCGCGACAATGCTGCAACCGTTCCCCGGAACCCCATTCCACTCACGCCCAAGCGTGAAAACCCATCCCGCGTGAGCTCCGCAGCATTCGCACGAACGCTCAGACCGTTCCCACGAACGTTCCACATCATTCAGACGAACGCTCAGAGCCTTCCCACGAAGGTTCCCCATCATTCAGCGGAACGCTCCAACCGTTCCCGCGGATGCCCAAGGGCATTCCTTCGAACGCTCCGAGCGTTCCGGCGTCCGCCTTTTTGCTGCCGCAAGTCACACGGCTATAAGGAGTAGCGACATTCCTGTCGCTACTTTCTCGTCCCGCTGTGGCGACATGAATGTCGCCACTCCTTATTGGAAATTTCCCTCGCCCCGCCTCCCGGCGATTTCCTAGCTTTCAGCCACCTCATGCTCTCCTGGAACGAAATCCGCCACCGCGCCATCGGCTTCTCCCGTGAAAACCGCGACAAGACTTCCGAGGAGTCCGACAAGCAGTCCTTTTGGAACGAATTCTTCCATATCTTCGGCATCAGGCGCGGCGCCGTCGCCTCATTCGAGGAACCGGTGAGAAAACTCTCCGGAAACCTTGGAAAAATCGATCTCTTCTGGCCCGGCAAGCTGCTCGTCGAGCACAAGTCCGCCGGGCAGAACCTCGACAAAGCGCATACCCAGGGCATGGAGTACATTCGTGGACTCGTCGACTCCGGCCGCGACAAGGATGTCCCGCGTTTCCTCATCGTCTCCGATTTCAAGCGTATCGCCCTGCACGATCTGGAACCGGAGCAGGACCCGGATCTGCCGCTTTTGAAGCGACTCCCGCCCTCCATTGTTTTCCCGTTGGAGGACCTTCACAAACACATCCGCCGCTTTGCCTTCATCCCCGGCTACAAGCAGCACAAGCTCAATCCGGAAGACCCCGCCAATATCGAGGCCGCCGAGCTCATGGCGCATCTTCACGATGCCCTGCTCGCCGGTGGCTTCTCCGGTCACGACCTGCGCGTTCTCCTCGTCCGTGTGCTGTTCTGCCTCTTCTCCGACGATACCGGCATCTTCAACCAGAAGGATTTCCAACTCCTCATCGACAATCGGACCAAGCCCGACGGCGGTGACACCGGCCCGCTGCTTGCCAGACTCTTCGACGTTCTCAACACCCCGGAGGACAAGCGCCAGGCCAATTTAGATGAAGACCTCACCGCCTTTCCCTACATCAATGGAGCGCTATTCGAGGAGCGCATCTCGTTTGCGGACTTCAATGCCCAGATGCGCGGCCAGCTTCTCAAAGCCTGCGCCTTCAAATGGGAGCGCATCTCACCCGCCGTCTTCGGCTCATTGTTCCAAGGCGTCATGGATTCCAAGGAGCGCCGCCAAGTCGGGGCGCACTACACGGCAGAGAAAAACATCCTCAAGCTCATCCGACCGCTGTTCCTGGATGAACTCCGCGCCGAGTTCATCGCCGCCAAGACCGACAAATCCACCCGTCGCACCGCCCGCCTCGAAGCGCTCCATCAGAAACTCGGCGCCCTCCGGTTCTTCGACCCCGCTTGCGGCTGCGGAAACTTCCTCGTCATCACCTACCGGGAACTCCGCTCCCTCGAACTGGAAATCCTGCTGGAGCTCCACCGCAACGAACTCAGCGAAACCCAGCACGAATTCTCCTTCGACGTCACCAAGCTCTCCAAAGTGGACGTCGATCAAATGTACGGCATCGAGATCGAGGAATTTCCCGCCCGCATCGCCGAAGTCGCGCTTTGGCTCGCCGATCACCAGGCAAACATCGCCATGTCCGAAGCCTTCGGGCAGCTCTATCGGCGGATTCCGCTGAGGAAGTCGCCGCATATTGTCTGTGCGAATGCGCTGCAGACAGATTGGAAAGTCGTCTTAGCACCCGAGAAATGCGGCTTTATTTTGGGAAATCCGCCATTTATCGGAAAGCAGTTCATGTCACCTGAGCAAAAGGCGGACATGCAAGCCATCTGCGGCCATGTGAAAGGAAGTGGTGTGCTCGACTTCGTGACCGGATGGTATTTCAAGGCGGCGGAATATATGCGGACCGGCGGCGCGCGCTGCGCTTTCGTTTCCACCAATTCGATTGCTCAAGGCGAGCAACCCGGAGTCCTGTGGCATGAGTTGTTCTCGCGGCATCGGATGAAAATCCACTTCGCTCACCGCACTTTCGCATGGGAGAGCGAGGCCCGCGGCAAAGCCCATGTGCATTGCGTCATCATCGGATTTGGTTCCGGAGACATCTTGGTCAAACGCATTTTCGATTACGAATCGGATCCGGAAAATCCCAGTGAAGTGGTCGTTCCCAACATCAATCCCTACCTGGTGCAGGGCGGCGACATCGTATTGACGAAGCGCTCCTCACCCGCCTGTGCCGTCCCAGCAATCGTTTTCGGCTCGATGCCGAACGATGGCGGCAATCTGCTACTTACCCCGCCCGACAAACACGATCTTCTGCTGGAAGAGCCGGACGCGGCCGAGTTCATCCGCCCCTTCATCGGCTCCGAAGAATTCATCAACGGCATCGAACGTTGGTGCCTGTGGCTGGAAGGAATCAGCGCCGCGAAACTCCGCTCCATGCCGGTGGTTTTCAAACGCGTAGCCGCAGTCAAGCAACACCGGCTTAACAGCACTCGTGCGGCAACCCGGCAACTCGCAAACAGACCCACGGAATTCGCGGAAAACCGGCAACCCCATTCCAGCTATCTGCTCATTCCCGGAGTATCCAGCGAGAACCGACCCTATGTCCCTATCGGTTTCATCCGACCGCATGTGGTCGCCAGCAATCTGGTCAACATCATCCCCGACGCCACGCTCTATCATTTCGGCGTGCTCACCTCCACCATGCACATGGCCTGGATGAAACACGTTTGCGGACGTCTGAAGAGCGATTTCCGCTACTCCAACCAAATCGTCTATAACAACTTCCCTTGGCCGGAAACCATTTCGGAAAGCAATCTCGCCAAAGTCAAATCCCTCGCACAACAAATTCTCGACACGCGGATCGAATGCGGTGACGGCCGCCATGGCTACCTGCCCGCCCGCAAGAAAAGCGCGGCATGCACATTGGCGGACCTTTACGATCCGGTCTCCATGCCGCCGAAACTGGCAAAGGCCCACGAGCAGCTCGACCGCGCCGTGGACCGCTGCTACCGCAAGGAGCCCTTCCTCACCGACCGCCAGCGCGTGGAATACCTTTTCGCCCTCTACGAACAACTCGCCGCCCCGCTGGTCGCCAAGCCCGCGAAGCGGAAAAAATAAGGAAAAGGGACATTCCTGTCCCTTCATCCGGTGCGGAGCCGCTGAAAACGAAGCAACTTTGGCCCAATTGCCACCCCCGTTTCTTCTCGCGTGATTGAATTTCGAGCGGCAAACTCGGTCCATGTGGCCGCATCACCATTCGGAATGCCAGGCACCGGGAAAGAGGTCCGGGGATGCATAAGGCCGCATGGCACGCCGTCAGGAAAAGGCGGTTGAAGCGGGGCTCACCGCCGCACGCGGTAGCCCACCACCAGCGGGGCGTCTGGCAGAGGTTCGGCCGGATGCGCGAGTCCGGACGCAGGACGTGGATTGCGTTTCTCGCGGTGCTGGGTCCGGGACTGCTGGCCGGGCTTTCCGACGATGATCCGGCGGGCATCACGACTTACTCGGTGCCGGGTGCGGATTTCGGCTACACGCTGCTCTGGATCATCCCGGCCTCGACGGTGTTGTTGGTGCAATTTCACCTCATGGCGGTGCGACTGGGAGCGGCGACGGGCAAGGGATGCGTAGGCCTCATCCGCGAGAAATGGGGACGCGGGGCGGGCTACTTCGCGGTGGGCGGGCTGCTTTTCGCCAACTTCGGAACGATCTGCGCGGAGTATGCCGGGATCTCGGCGACGCTGGCGCTCTACATCGTGGACGGGCTGCTGGCTGGACCGGACTGGGGCGCGGTGTGGCACCGCTCGCTGGTCCCGCACCTGCCGACGAGCCCGGCCGGATGGATCGCGATCGCCGCGGCACTGGGCACGACGCTGCCGGATGGGTGAGCATCGTGCTGGTCCTGGCATGCGTGGGTGCGCTGGGCTGGAGATGGGTTGCCGGGCGATTCGGAGAGTGAGCAAGATCGAAGTGCCGGGATGACTGGCCCGATCCAGTGGCTTGCCTCGCCAGACGGGAGCCCTACAATCACGGCCATGTTCACCAAGCGCCACGGTCCGCCGGGATCATCTCCCGCCACGCTTCTTCCCCACCTGGTCGATGGCCAAACCCGCAAACCCGGCATCCAGATCATCGAATACGACAAGGACTCGCTTGAAGAACGCGACATCACGAGTCTGGAGGAATTCGCCGGACATTTTGAAAGCCGCAAGATCACCTGGATCAACATCGACGGCCTCGGCGACGTCGAGGCGCTGACATTCCTTGGCAAGCGCTTCAATCTCCACCCGCTGGCGCTGGAAGACGTGCTCAACACCGGCCAGCGCCCCAAGATGGAGCACACCGCGGACTACATCTTCATCGTCGCCCAGATGGTCTATCAAGACGCGGGGAATGCCATCCGCAGCGAACAGGTCAGCCTGTTTTTCGGGAGGAATTTCCTCATCACCGTCCAAGAGGAAGGAACCTATGATGTCTTCGATCCGGTCCGCGAGCGCATCCGCGGCGGGCGCGGCTCGCTCCGCAAGCTCAAGGCGGACTACCTCGCCTACGCACTGCTGGACTCGATCATCGACCACTACTATCCGGTGCTCGAGGACCTTGGTTCCTCCATCGAGGAGCTGGAGGATGACCTACTGGAAAGACCGTCCCGCGAGATGGTCATGACCCTGCACGATTACAAGCGCAGCCTCACCCAGATGCGCCGCTTCGTCTGGCCGCTGCGGGACGTGGTGAACGGCCTGCTCCACGACCCGTCCGGTTTCATCACCCCTCCCACCAAGATCTATCTGCGGGACTGCTACGACCACACCGTGCAGCTCATGGATCTGGTAGAGAGCTACAAGGAACTCACCTCCGGCCTCATGGAACTCTATCACTCCAGCGTCGGGCTCCGCACCAACGAGGTCATGCGCGTGCTCACCGTGATCACCTCCATCTTCATCCCGCTAACCTTCCTTGTCGGTGTTTACGGCATGAACTTCGCCGCCCAGACAACCGAAGGGAAAAAACTGCCGCTCAACATGCCCGAACTCTATCACCCGTATGGCTACATCGGACTCATGGTCCTCATGGGCGTCATCGCCCTGGTCCAGTTGATCCTCTTCAAAAAAATGAAGTGGCTGTGACCACGGGCGGTTGGCCGCCCACGGGAGTTCCGCCGTCTGAAAATAGCCTGACAATTTCCTTCCCATCTTCTGCTCTTAAAGTAATTTCGCCTCGCTTTGAGCGGGGTCCGCCTCACCAAAGCTCCAGCCTCACCTTGCTGGGTCCATGGTTCGAATTAAATTCCGGGGGGAAATTAACCGGACACGGCCCGAGCGGTAGGTTGCGAAGAACAAAAGTGCGCGTTGCGAAATCCGGGGGGAGATCCAACGCGCGCTTTTCGTTTACGCCTTGGATGGATTTCCCGGCCGCATGAACCCGCCTCATCCGCGACATGAGCACTCCCCCGCCGCAGGTCCGGATTGCCCGTGGGGCCTCGTATGCGGCGTGCTAGCCCGACAGGCTCATCCGCCGTTTTCCATGCTCGCCCGACTCCTCAAACAACACACCGGTCCCCTGACCCGCGACCTGGTGCTGGAACCCGGGAACTTCGGGCTCGGGAAAATCCCGTCGCGCCTGAAGCCAAGCTCCACCGTCACCTCGATCTGCCGCTTTTACGCGACCGGCTGCCAGCTGAAAATCCACCTCGATGAACACGGCGAGGCCATCAACCTGAGCCCGCAGGCGGGCTACCCGGTGAATCTCGGCATGGCCTGTCCGAAAGGCTGGCAGGCGCTCGACCCGCTGGATTCGCCGGACCGGGCGACGTCTCCACTGCTGCGCGATGCATCCGGAAAATTGATGGAGACGGATTGCCCGACCGCGCTCGACGTGTTCACCACCCGGCTCAAGGAAATCCGTGAGCGCCACGGGCGGGAGTCGGTGGCGTTTCTATCAACCGGGCAGATCCCCTTCGAGGAAATGGCGTTTCTCGGCTGCCTGTTCAAGTTCGGCATGGGATTCCTGCATTGCGACGCGAACACGCGCCAGTGCATGCCGACGGCGGCCACGGCCTACAAGCAGTCGTTCGGCTTCGACGCCCCACCGGCGACCTATGCGGACTTCGAGCAGTCGGACGTGATCGTCCTGATTGGAGCCAACCTCTGCATCGCCCATCCGATCCTGTGGCAACGCGTCATGCGCAACCCGCGGAACCCGGAAATCATCGTCATCGATCCACGGGCAACTGAAACCGCGCAAGCGGCAACACAACACCTGGCGCTGAAACCGAAGGGTGACCTTGCGCTGTTATACGCGCTCGCCCACTGCATCGTGCGCGATGGCCGGGTGGACGCGGAGTCGCTGGCCCGCACCGAGGGCATCGCTGAATTCACGGAATTTCTCAGCAACTACCATACTCCTAACGGCAAGGCGAAGCTCCTGTTCTCCCCGCCTGCGGAAATGCCCGAGCCACCGGATTCCAGTTACCCCTTCCTCATGCTCACCGGCCGCGGCACCAGCAGCCAGTGGCAAACCCAGACACGTACCTCCAAGTCCGACATCCTGAGAAAACTCTATCCGCAGCACGTCTATCTGGAAGTCCATCCCGCCAACGCCCGCCAACGCCCGCCAACGCCCGCCAACTCGGGCTCAAGGTGGGCGACCCGGTGACCGTCCGCTCGCGACGGGGCGAAATGACAGCCTCCGTCTATCTGGCACCCACCGTCCAGCGCGGGCAGGTGTTCGTGCCGATGCACTACAAGGAGGTGAACCGGCTGACCCACTCCGCCTTCGACCCGCATTCCCGCCAGCCGAACTACAAAGCCTGCGCGGTGGCACTGGTCCGGCCCTCCCCTCTTCGCACGTAGTCCCGCTTTCAAGCGGTCTTCTCTTTCACGAATAACCGGCTGAAGGCCGGGACTACTTACGAAGATCCGGCGATCGCGCGTTCTCCACTCCCTCCCTCACCGTCGGTTCGTCCACTTGTGATCCGCATACCTCGCCGCAACCCGCCGGGCCAAATCGTCCGGATCCGGTAGAAGCGGAACCCTCCTCCACTGATCGGAAATCCGGCCCGCGAAATCCTCCGCACGCTGAATGGATAGAGCCTCCTCCACACAAGCCGCCGCCACCGATCCCTGGTGCAGCAAGCCGAGCCGTGAACGCCGCTGCCCGGCACCGGCGAGTTTCCTCCCATCCGCCCCTAGCAAATCATGATGCACCGGATTCTCAAAACAAAGCGCCGCACCGGTCTCCTCCGCACCGCTGCTCACCCGGGCATCGACACCTCCGGCGACCAGGCATTCCGCCAGCGCGGTGTGAATCCGCCGGTAACTTTCCGCCCCGCGCCAGCCAGCCAGCGGTTCGCCGTGAGGGGCCACAATGGTGTAAGTCCAGTCCGCCCGGTGATCGACCATTCCGCCGCCGGTCCAGCGCCGGACCAGATTCACCCCGGGAAACGCGGCCCGCGCCGCGGCGATTTCGCCGAAATAGCCGAGACTCGCCCACTCGCCCGCCCAGCGATAGACCCGCAGCACCGGCGTTCCCACCGTCTCTAGCAGCCACTCGTCCACTGCCATCGCCTCCGGCCCCGGGCGTCTCACCGGATCCATCCACAGCAGCATTTTCGAAAAAACCACCCGCACGCAATACCCTCCCGCCCCCGAATCCGCAACTGCTTCCTGCCCGGTGGCTGAGAGGGGCCCGACACTAGGGATCGTTGAGGGAGGCGGAGACCGGAATTAGCCACTGATTGCACTGATTCACTGATTTCAAGACGGCGAACTTCGCCAAGATTCGGCACTACTACAGATTCTTAATCTGTTAATAGACAGGGCGGCAGATCCAGAGCCAGTTCCCCGCACCGCCGCATTTCCGCGCACTGGGTTTCCATCCAGGCAATCATCACCCGCGCCCGCTCCAAACCGGCCAATCCCGTTAGAGAAGCAAGACTGTTTCCCAACACATCGCAGCGCCCGTCCCGCAGCACCTTGTAAAACCAGATGGCGAATACCGGTTGGCCCGGGGTGACGAAGCCATGGCCGTCCGTTTGGTTCGCGGCGGCTCGCAGCGCCTCCGCCCGATCATCGAGACCCAGCAGCCGCTGATAGCCATGGACCAGGGAAGAAACTTGATCACTATAACAATGGAAAGCCTCGGTGTGCGTCACCGCCCGCGCCTCCCAGCCATCCGCGGCGAATCCATAGACCTCGGTGATGATGTCGTGCTTCCGGGACCAGATATTATTCGGTAAAAACAAGATGAAGAGATTCTCAATTGGATGTTGGTTTTTCGGCGTGTTTCATTTCCGCCAGAGACAAATGAAATGCGAGCGATGCCTCGGCGCCCTGGTTCGCATTGACCCGGTCGGGATGCAGTCCGTCACCACAACCGCTGGTTTCCGGGTCGTAAAGCGCCACCCCAGGTCGTTGCGACCGAGAAACCACTCGAAAGCGCGCCTGGCCTCGCCCGACCAATACGAATCCCGCGTGACGCGGCAGGCGTCCAAACAGGCGGCTACCATCGCATGACATTCCACCGGTTGTTGGTCGAACTCGGCCCGCACCCCGTTTTTCTCGTGGAATCCATTGCACCCGATCGGTCGGAAATGGCCGCCCGGTGCCTTCTGAATCGTGGCCAACCAGCGGAGCGACTGGAGTCCGACCTCCAGCGAATCCTGATAGAGAATCCATCTTCCGCTGAGAATCAACGCCTGGGAGAGGCGCGCGTTGTCATAGGTCGCGCTCACCTCGAACCACGGCCATTCGTCCGACGCATAACCTTGCCAGAGATTCACCAGCTTGCCGGTCAAGGCCGCGCAGGCGGCATTCACTTTCAAATCCACAGTCGTAGCTAAAACAATCGCACGATCCAGCTTTAGAGATCCGACTTAACAATTACCGTCCGTCCGATGGCTCCCATCACGCCTAGCAGCAAACAAAGAACAACACCCAGCCAGGCGAAGCCGCTGCCGACGCGCTTGAGATCGAGCGTGATCGACATCGGTCGCTGGCCGTCCACCTGCACGCTGCGGCCGAAGGTGAGCACGGTGCCGCGCTCCGGCAGCGTGATGTCGAGCGCGACGGGCGCGGGTTCGGCGGCGAGCTGCTGGGTGACGATGCGGTTGGCGATTTCCTTGAGTGCGGCGTTTTCGTCGGCGGTGTTGCCTTCGAGGAAACGGTCGAACTGTTTGGGATCGTAGTTATAGCCGCCGCGCAGGACGGGGTTCGCCTCGGCGGCGCGGTCGAGCTGGGTGTTAGCCGCCTGAGGCGCGGCACTGCGGTTGTCGATGGTGAGCTTCTGGCGGCGGGTGTTGAGTCCTAACACGGCTTGCTGGGTCTTGAGCTGGCGGAGCTGGACGCGGGCGTCCTCGCCGGAGGCGGCGTCGAGTTGGTTGCTGCGGACGGCATTGCTGAAGGCGTTGCTGGCCTTTTCCTGGTCGCCCGCCGCAAGCCATGAGTTCGCCTGGTTCAACAGCGCGGCGGCATTCGCCGAGTCGCTTTGTTTCTTGCCCTGCACAAACGACTGATAGTCCTCCAGCTTGAAGGAACCCATCGCGGACTGTTGTTTCAGATCGAAGTCGCCGCCATGGTCAACCATCCGCCAGCCTTCCGGCACGAGCACGCGCCAGGTTAGATTTTCCATCGGCACGTTGAGGATCGGGCCTTCGAGACGGCTGCCCTTGCTGGTCCCCGCGGAATAGACGAAGCGCACGTTGGCAGGGCGGCCCACTTCCGGTGACGGGAAAACGTAGAACAACCATTCGTCGCCCTCGCGGACCAGCGTGGCTCCCTCCTCGTTGACGAGCACGTTGAACAACGCGGAGCCTTTAGGAAGTTTCAAACGCAGAGTGCCTTTTCCGACGACCTGCATCTTCAAGTCCACGGCGGTGAGCGCGTCCCCATCCGGCGACATCAGGGTGGTGAGCGATCCTGCGGCGACCCGGAGTTTTTGCAAATCGGCGAGTTGATGGCGCTTTAAAACGACCGGCAGCGGGCCTTCGGGATCGGCGACGCGGAAGGCCATCAACGGCGCGACATTCCCGGCCACTTGTCCGAGCGCCGACTGCACGACCGCCCAATCCGCGCGCTGCCAACCGCGCGGCATCGCACCGGCTTCCAACTCCAAGCGACCACCGGCGCGGATCGCGACGAAGTAGGAAAGCTGGCGGACTTGCTCCAGAACGATCGGCTGAATCAACTCGCCGCCATCGTCCTTGCTGGCGCGCTGGTATTCCAGTTCCACGCGGGTTTCCCCGGCGACGCCGCGCTGGAAACGAATCTCCCAGAGTCCCTGCTCGCCCTCGACGGGCACGAGGTCGGCGACAGCCGCGCCATTCGCCCGCACGGTGGCGGCAGCGGTGGCGTCGAGTCCGGGGATGCGGACGCGCAGCGATTTGAGCGCGGCGTTCTCGATTTTATAACCGATGACCGCGCGGGTGAGCACCTGGCCCTCGCGCAGCGTGGATTCGTGGAAAACCTGCGCGGTCACCCATGGATCCAGGCGGCTGATGGCCAGACCTAGCGACCAGTCGCTTTGCAACAAGCGATAGACCAGGGCACCGGGCCGGGCGGCGGCGCGGGCGGATTCCTTCGGCGCATCCGCGAGCGTGCGGGGATCGAGCTGGGAGATGTTTTTGCGCTCCACGGCCCGGACTTGCAATCCACGCTCGGGGACGACGGTGAGCACGCCGGTTTCACGCGAGGCATCGCGCAACGACAAGCGCGGCACCTGCCATTTTTCCTGCGCTCCGGGCGGACGACCGGTTAGTGTGAGATTGAACTCGCGCTTGCCCATCGTCTTGCCGGTGAGGTGCAGCGTGATCACGCGCTTCGCGTCCACCTTGCCTTCCGTCCAATGACTCAAGCCCTCGCCGGTGGCGGTTTCCACCTCCAAGCCCTCCGGAACTTCCACTGCTAACCGGAATACACCGGAGCGGGTGATCGTCACGGATAGATCGGTTGCCACCACCAACCGGTCCTCGCCCAGCGAGACCAACTGCCACGACTCCGCCCGCAGCTCGGGGGCGACGGCGGCGACCTTCACCTGCGCCACCACCTTGCCCGTGCCGTAGCGGAACGCATGTTGCAGCAGCGCCAGTGGGTTTCCGTCCTTGTCGCGCGGCAGTAATTTGGCGTTGAAATCCTCGGGATTCACCCGTGAAAGCCCCTCGACGTTGATCGTCTCCGGCTGCGCTTCCTCTCCGAAGGCCAGGGCGAGAAATCCGATTTCACCCGCAGCTCCGTTGACGCGGATGGGTTCGAGCGCCAGATCCATCGGTAGGGTTCCGGCACCGCGCTGGGTTTCCACCGTGAAGGCAAACGCCTGGTCCTGCGCCGGCTCGACCGGCACGCGGAGCTCACGCTTTTCCGGATCGAAGCGCCATGAACCGACCGGACCGTCGATCACATCGCTCACGGTGAAGCCCGCTGGCACCATCATGACAAGCGACGAGACGCGCCCCTGCGCCGGGCGGATCGCGACCCGGTGGCGACCATTGACCACGCCGGGTCCGGGCAGATAGAGATTGGAAACTTCGGCGAAAAACCTCGTTTCCTCGCTGCCGACATCACGTTGTTTCGGACGGGCCTGGATTTTCACGGAATCCGCCGGACCGAGCACCATCACCGCGCCGCTTTCCTTCGCGGTCAGGCCAGCGGGAGTCCTAACACTGGCCGCGCCGGGCGAGAGGAATTCCCAGCCCGCCTGATCCCAGCGCACGGTCACCTGGCGCATGGCGGCGGGTCCGCCGGGAAGCTCCCAGCCTTTTCCCGGATCTGCCAGAGGCATTTCGAAAGTCGCCTTGCCGGTCATGCGGCCCGCCGCATCCGCGACGATGAAATAGGCGGGTGCGCCATCGAGCAGCGACTTCACCACCCGCAGGCCGGTGCCTTCGAATCCGCTCAACGTGGCCGGGGGACGCAATAACAGAAAGCGGTCGCCGGCCTCGGCGCGCAGCGTCACATCGATGGTGCCGCGCAGGCGGCTGTCGCGGATCTGCCAGTCCTGGATCATCGACTCCGCAGGCTTCAGCCCGGGGATTTCCGCGGCGCGGGCGTCGTTGAAGCCGAAGCCCGCGAGCACGAAGGCCGCTGCGACGGCTTCGGCGACCTTGCGCTTGTCGCGGATCGCCTGCCGCAGCCGGGGAATCCACCAGACGAGGGCGATCAAGGCCGCCATGCCGAAAAACAACGCCGCGCCGCCGCGGATGGATAGAAACGCAGCACCTGCCAGAGCGAGTCCGCAGATGGTCCACCAGCGATCCCGGACTAGCAGGCCGCGCGCCGCGATGATCACGCCAAGCGCGAAAACCAGCCACATCCCCCACCCCGTCCTGGCGACCCATGGAGCGACGTTGCCGATCTCCACCATCACCTCGCCGCCCGCCGCCACCACCGGCGCGGCGTATTCAAGGACGGCGGCATTTCCCCGGCTGGAGCCCGCGGCGGCTAGACCGAGGCCCGCCGCCGTCACGACGAAGGCCAGCCCCAACAGCAGCGAGAAAGTCCGCTGCAAGCCCGCGCCCCGGCCAAGCAACAACGCGCCCAATCCTAACACAAGCAGCCCGCCGACCGCCGTGGAATGCCGTGCCAGCCATTCCCAGCCGCTTTCCGCCAGGCCGGGCCGCACCAGTTCCGCCGTGCCGCCGCGCGGGACGAGTTGGCGGCCTTCATCTCCACTCACCGTCCACTCGCCGATGACCACGGGCGCTGCTAACTTCGGAGCACCGAGACGCAAGTGGGTCGCGCTGTTGGAACGCGCACCGTAGCGCAGGGTGATTTCCACCGCCTGATTCGGATCGATTTGCGAGGGCAGCGGCACCAAGGTTTCGCCGCCGTCGGCGCGGGCGTTCACGGACTCGCCGTTGACCTTGGCTTCCCACAAAACGGCCCCGGCTGGGAGAGTGGCCCGCAGGGCGCTGCGGCTGCGGGATTTCACGAAAAAGCGGGCGTCCGTCACCCATTGACCGTCGCGTGAGACCTGGCTGGAGAGCTTGAGGAAATCGACCACCTGCTCGACGGTTTCGCCCGGGTTGAACCACTCGATTTTCATCCCGATCTTGAATTCGCGGGCGGTGTATTGCCACGCGGCCAAGGTCGGCGCACTGCTGAGCAAACGGAATTCCGCCGGCAGCTCGCTGGCGTCGATCGCGAGCAAGGCCCCCTCGCTCACCGGCTTGGCGAATTTCACCTGAAGCGGACTAACCACCTGCACATAACCACGCTCCGCCTGCACATCAAGCGGCCGGACCTCGCCGGGTGTCAAATCGCCGCCGCGGGCATTCATCGGTTGCTCGAAGGTGAGCAATACGGTGCCGGTGCCAAGGACCGGACGTGATAGAGGAACGATCACCGTGTTCCCGTCGCGCCGCCAGTCGCGGCCGACGTTCTGGCCGGTGACGTCGATGTTGCCGATGCCCTCGGGCACGGAAATCTTCCACTCGGTGGCGGGCGCGCCGACGACGAAGTAGTTGATGAGCACGCTGCCGTAAGCCGCACCGGCTTTGAGCGAGTAAAGGTGAAAGACGTCGGCCTGCACGCTTTGGCCGAGGGCTTCGACCGTGAGGGCGACTTGCCACGCGCCTTCGCGCAGACGGAACGCCTGTTGCAATCCGGCGGTCTTCTTCGGGAAAAACGTGATCGGCACCTCGGCCACGCCGCTGGTTTTCCCGGCGACTAACCGGTACCCCGCCGCCGCAACCGCGCCAACATAGCCGCGCCGCGATTTCACGCCGGGGAAACCGAGCGGCTGGAGATCCCATGCTCCGGCCTTGGCTGCTTCATTCTTCTCTAGCCGCACGCTGACGAGTTGGCGGTCCATCACCGCCTCTTTGAAAATGATCTTGAGGCGGCGCTTCCCGTCCTTCACCTCGCTGGCCACCGCGTAGTCGGCGACCGCCGCGCCGGTGACGGAGGCGACGGCGTGATCCGCCGGGATTTCCAATTCCCACTCGCGCAACGGTGCCTCGCGGATGTCCAGCTCCAGATCCGCGAAGACACGGCGGTCGGTTTCCGCGAGTTCATAAACAGTGACTTCCGTCACGGCGATTTCCGGCAGCACCTGGTCCGCCTGGATGGCATAGTTGTAGTCCGACGAAGGAAACCGATAGACAAACACCTGCCGCAGCGCCTCGTCCACACCGCCGGGAAATTGAGCGGGGGCGAGCTGGATAAGGCCCTTGGTATCGGCGACTTCGATTCTAACCGCGCCTTCGTTCGCCACCCGCAGCCAGCCGCTGTGGCGCAGCGAACCGATGGGGATCATCCGCAACGCCTCGGCCTTCACGGGGAATCCGCCGAGCGCGGCCTGCGCCTCGATGACGATCCGGCCACTGCCTTCGATAGGACGGCTCAATTTCACGTCGAGGCGGCGCTTGCCGTTTTCCTCGTGAACCGACCAGCCGAGCACCGGCTCGCCCGTGACCGCCAGCACCTCGCCAGGGCCGTCGAGCGAGAGTGATAGATTGGCGAGTTTCCCCTGGAGGACGCGCAAATCCACGGTGGTGAGTTGGCGCAGCAGGCCGCTGCCGATCCGGACGTCGGTGGATTCCGTGCTGGAGAAGAACAACGCGCCATCGGCCAAGGCATCCGCCTCGCGCCAGGCCATGGCGGCGGATCCGTTAGCCGGGAGGAATCCGACAAATCCGCGCGATGGGTCCTCCTGGGCCCGGAGTTCCGGCACCACCGCGAGGGTGCGGTCAAATGCCGAGGCCTTGTCCAGTCCCATGAGCGTCACCGGAACGACGACGCCGGTTGGCAGACGGAAATCCAGATGTTTCCAATCGCCCTTGCGGGTGACGGGGACCACAAAATCGATGGCCACTGGCAGATCCCCGGTGCGCTCCGCCACCAGATCGTAGCCGTTTTTTTCCCGCAGGACCACATGCCAGCCGTCGCCGGAAACGCCGGCGGAAAGGGTCGCGCCGCCGCTGAACAATTCCGCCGCCGAGCCGATCGCCGCAGCGCGGGCGATGCCGGTTAGGCGGAATGAAACGCTCCCGCCATCGGACACGACAGAGCCCGTCAGCGTGGCGTCCATCAACTCCAAGCCGCGCGAGCCGGTGCCGCCGGGGGAGACCGAGAGCGCGAGGGTCGCCATGCCGTAGCCGAGGAAGTTGCGGCCGTTCGCGGCATCCACCGGGACCAGTCCGTCGGCTTTGAGCACGCGCAGGTCCACCCCTGGATCCGCGGTCATGGCGACGGCCAGTGAAAAGCCGGTGGCAGGTCCGGGGCCGGGCAGCAGCAGGCTCGCGGACTCCCTTTCAAACTTGAGGCGGGTTTTCACCTGCACCTGTAGATCCGTGAGAGGCTTGTCCTCACTGATCACAGGGCGCACGTCGAGAAAACGCGAGCCGTCGTCAGCGACGCGCAGCGACCAGTCGCGCAGGCCCTGGCCGGTGACGGCGAGCACCTCGCCCGCGCCGTTGAGGGCGAGGGTGAGGGTTTCCGGTTTGCCCTGATGGATCTTGAAAGCGATTTGCTGGTCGCTGGTGACAGAGGCCAGCCCGATCTGCGCCTTCACCTCGGCTGACGCGGAATAGAACAGCGGCGCTTCTTTCGGGGCCTTGCCGAGCGGGACGAGGATGACGCGGTCGTCGGGTTCCTGGGCGAGGGCGAGAGTGATCAGGAGTGCGGACACTACTGTCCGCACCAAGAAGGGACAGGAGTGTCCCGACTCCTTGTGAAATCGCTGCGCGATGCGGTTGAAGAACTTTTTCATATTGGTTGGTTTCTA
>JAIFNK010000160.1 GCA_020047775.1 Akkermansia sp.
CGCCAGACTGATGTGGGGAATTCGCGCGGAATAAATTCCCGCGCTCCAGTTGAGTCAGCGCTGGTTGAAGCGGGACATTTCGCGCTGGGCTTCGCGGAGCTCGACTCGCTCTTTCAGGTCCTGACGCTGGTCTGCGTGGGTCTTGCCCTTGCCGACGCCGATCTCGACCTTGACGCGGCGGTTTTTCCAGAAAATCCGGAGCAGCGGGAGCGAGCAGCCTTTGACGGCGGTGGCGTTGGCGAGCTTGAGGATTTCCCGTTTGTGGAGGAGCAGGCGGCGGGGGCGTTTTTCCGCGTGGTTATACCACTCGCCAGCGGTTTGCCAGGGCTGGATGTTGCAGCCGTAGAGGAAGACCTGGTTGTTTTCGACGCGGGCGAAGGCGTCCGCGCAATTGACCTTGCCGGCACGGATCGATTTGACCTCGGTGCCTTTGAGTTCCACGCCGGCCTCGTATTTCTCCGTGATGTTGAAATCGCGTCCGGCCTTCCGGTTGGTGGCGATTTCCGCGCTCATGGGAGGAATCGGGAATCCGGAAAGCTCGCGCTTAGGGCGCTTCCCTGTGGATGAGTTTGATTTTGCCCTCGATGATTTCGGTTAGGGCGATGTCCGCGACGCCCATGCTGGGGCGGGTGGCAATCAACGGGGAGCGCCCGCTGTTGAGTTGTTTAACGCGCTGGGAGACCAGATTGACCAGGACGAGGGGGTCGGTGACAATTTCGGAGGCCTTATCAAGGAGATCGCTTTTCATATTAGAACCGGGAAATCGCGAAAGCGGCTGAACCTGCTCAAACGGGATGACGTTTTCGGGGAGCAGGGACGGTTTTTTTTCGCTCAAAACAAAAGGATGTGACAAATTTTCCGGATTTAACGCCGGGCCGATGGTCAAACCAGAGAATCCGAGGTCTGACAAGTCTTATCTGGTTGTTTTTCCGAGGATTTTTTGAGCGTGGGAAATCTTACTTCGGCATGAGGTCGATTCCGAAGCGGCGGAGGACGATCACGGTGAGCCAGAAGAAGGCGACGGTGAGCAGGCAGTTGACGGCGATGGTGGTCCAGAAGGTCCAGCCGTTCCGCAACATCCAGGGGATGATGAGGAACATCGGCAGGGTGGGGAGGACGAACCAGAAGGTGCCTTCGGCGTGGTTGGCGAGGCGTTGGGCGGATTGTCCGCCATGGTGCATCCAGACCATGGCGACGAGTGAAGTGAGCGGCAGGGCGATGAGCAGGGCGGAGAGCCGGTCGCTGACGAGCTGGATCTTGGTCACGATGACGATGATCAGGGCGCTCAACAGGAGTTTCGCGAAGTCGAGCGCGGTGAAGCTGAGGATTTTATCCCAAGGAATGCGGTTCATGACGGGGTGGAGGCTTGCGGTTGTGGGGAGACTAGGACTACGTTCCGGGTATGCAAGTCGCTCGTATCGTTTGTTCCGTGGTCGCCGTTTTGGCGGCATCCGCTTCTTTCAGCCATGCGGGGGAATTGACTGCCGCCCAGAAGGCGAAAATCGGTCAGAAAATCTGGCAGAACGAATGCGCGGGAAGCGTGAGCGGGCTGACGACTTGGAACGGGGGCGAGGAATTTCCATCGTTCGGGATCGGGCATTTCATCTGGTATCCGGCGGGATTCAAGGGGCGCTTTGAGGAGAGTTGGCCGTCGTTTGTGGTGTTTGCGAAAAAGAGCGGTGCCAAGATTCCGGCCGTGGCGCTGGAGCGGTACAGTCCTTGGAATACAAAGGCGGAATTTCAGAAGGATTTCAAAGGTGCGCGGTTGAGTTCTTTGCGAACGTGGCTGGCGGGGAGTGTCGGACTCCAAACGGATTTCATCATCTCCCGCTCGCGCGCCGCACTGCCGAAAATCCTGGCTGCGGCACCGGCGAGCGAAAAAGACCGGATCGCGGCGAACTATCAGAAGGTGGCTGCCAGTGCCCAGGGGACCTATGCGCTGATCGATTATGTGAATTTCAAGGGGGAAGGCACCCAGATGTCCGAGAGATACAATGGCTATGGCTGGGGATTGATGCAGGTTCTGGGGGGGATGAAAGAGGTTCCGGCAGGTGCACCCGCAGCAGTGGAGTTCTCGGCGTCGGCGAAACGGACTCTATCCAGGCGGATCGCGAACTCGCCGGCCGCACGCGGCGAAAAGCGGTGGGAAGAGGGCTGGCACAACCGCTGTAGCAGTTACGCGAGGCCGCTTTGAAAATTTGTCTGACACCCTTTGACCCTTGTTGTCACCGGATGGCTCTGCGATCATGAACCTCTGTGGTGAGGACAGGATGAGTCTTCTGTCCGTCGCGCAGGATCCGGATTCCCGTCGGGAGCTTGGCGACGATTTCGTCAGCCCCGAACGGCGGCAGGGGCCGCCACGGGGGGGGCGGCGATCGCTCCGGGAGGCCGTCAAAACGTTCCTCACCGCTCAGGGTAATTAAGAAATCGTGAATATTTGGGCATCCAAATCACTCCGGGCGATTTTTTGTAAATTGGTTCGGATGCCTAAAATTCTAAGAAAAATTCAGCGTCTTTCAAAAACGTTCAAAAAAACTCGCAAAATCAAGCATTTTTACCCGCGAAAGTTTCTTGACTGGCATGGATTAAGCTGGCACATCGGGCCAGCAGGATCATCTGCATTCACACATCAACCAAACACTGAACCATGAAAAGAAAGCACTGCCTTAACTTCATCAAACTCCCGATCGTTGCGATCGCCCTGACTGCGGGGACCGCAATTGCCGGCACTGAAATCGTCGCGCCAGCACCAATGGCACCTGTGGAAGAAGATTGCATCACCGGAGTGTTGACGCTCGCCGGCAACTCGCACTTCATCTCCTACGGTAAAGACGTATGGGCGGATGGATCGAACCTCCGAGACCTCGAGTTCAACCCGTCGTTGGAATTCACCTTCAAACTTCCCGAAAATTTCGCACTTACGTTCGGAACTTGGTGGGATGTCAATGACAAGGGCGCTGTGCCTTCTTCGATCGGCGGTAATATCCAAGAGATCGACCTGTGGTCCGGTATCGCATACACCTACGACAAGTTGACGATCGGAGCCACCTACCAGGCTTGGATTTATGGTGGTACCACCGAAGGCATCGTCGATTTGAAACTCGCTTACGACTGCCTCCTTTCCCCAACCCTGACTCTTCACAACCGTGTTGACGAAGGTGCGTCCGCTGGTGACACCGGTTCCGTGCTGGTGCTCGGTCTGTCCCACACCTTCGAATTGGGCCCTGTTTCGCTGTCGACCCCGGTCAACTTCGCCGCAAACCTTACGGACGACTACAACCGTCTTCCGGTTGCTGGTGGAAGTGACTCCGGTTATGCCTACACCTCCGTCGGTCTCCAAGCGGCTTATCCGCTTGAATTCCTCGGTGACTGCTACGGCGAGTGGAGCCTGGTCGGCGGTGCTACCTATTACTGGACCAACGGTTCCGTCATCCCGGTCAATCCGCTCAACCACTTCGTGACTTACAACTTCGGCCTTTCCGCCACTTTCTAATTCTCGATTGGTTATCTGTTAAAAGGTTGCGGCGGGGGAGTCCCATTGACCACTTGGTGTCAATGCTCCCCCGCTTGCTTCTCCAAAACACCTTCTCGACCGCCATTCGTGGCAGGCCGGGGATGGTGTTTTTTTTGTTTGAGAATCTCTCCTCTTCGGGGGCATGGTTTTTTCGGCACCCGCTTGGCATGCCCATTGCTCGCCGTAACCCTTGGTGTCACTCTGCTTATGAAATCCTTCCCGCTCTTCCCGATGTTTCGCTTGGTGAATCGTCTGATCGTTGCCGTCAGCTGCTTTTTTCCAGCCGTTTTGCTCGCGCATCCCGGCCATTACCATCCTGACGAAACCGATGAGTTCGATTTCTTCCGTGCGACTTTCCTGCATTCCCACGGCGCGCTCGATTACGTCCTGATCGGTCTGGCGATGACGAGTCTTGCCGTTGCCGCTTTCAATGGCAAACGGGGGCTCCGGATCAGCGCCCTTGCCGTGGGCTTGGGTTCGCTCTCCCTGCTTCCGATCCTCTAACGATCCGTCTCAATGCACCTTTCCCCTCGTGAACAGGAAAAGCTCCTCATCGTCGTAGCGGGTGATCTCGCAAGTCGCCGCCGTGCGCGGGGACTCAAACTGAACTACCCGGAAACCGTCGCCTTGATCACCGCCGAGCTGCTGGAGGCGGCGCGCGATGGGAAATCGGTTGCGGAACTTATGAGTTTCGGCACCACCCTGATCACCCGCGATGAAGTCATGGAAGGCGTCGCCGAGATGATCCATGACGTCCAGGTGGAAGCGACTTTCCCCGACGGCACTAAACTCGTCACCGTCCACAACCCCGTCCGATGATCCCCGGAGAAGTCATCACCCCGCCCGGCGCGCCCGACCTCGATCTCAACTCCGGCCTTACCAAACTGCGTGTCGTCGTCGCGAATACCGGTGACCGACCCATCCAGGTTGGCAGTCATTTTCATTTCGCCGAAGTGAATTCCTCCCTCCGTTTCGACCGCGCCGCCGCCCGCGGATTCCGGCTGGACATTCCCGCCGGCACTGCCATCCGCTTCGAGCCGGGCGATACCCGTGAAATCCCGTTGGTCGCCTTCGCCGGCACCCGCGAGGTCCACGGACTCAACAATCTCGTCAACGGCCCGCTCGACTCATGAAACAAACCCGCGCCAACTACGCCGGCATGTTTGGCCCCACCACGGGTGACCAAGTCCGCCTCGCCGATACCGAGCTCTTCATCGAAGTCGAGCGTGACCTCATCGCCGAAAACGGCGGCTACGGCAACGAAGTGAAATTCGGCGGCGGCAAGGTGATCCGCGACGGCATGGCCCAATCCCCGCTCGCTCTCGATGCGGATTCTCTCGATCTAGTCATCACCAACGCCCTCATCCTCGACGCCGCCCAAGGCGTCATCAAGGCGGACATCGGCATCAAACACGGCCGCATCGTCGGCGTCGGCCACGCGGGAAATCCGCTGCTCCAGGACGGCATCACCATGACCATCGGCGCGGCCACGGAAGTCATCGCCGGCGAGGGCTGCATCGTCACCGCCGGCGGCATCGATACGCACATCCATTTCATCTGTCCGCAGCAAATCGAGCATGCCATCGCCAGTGGCGTGACCACGCTCATCGGCGGCGGCACCGGCCCGGCGCACGGCACCTACGCCACCACTTGCACGCCGGGAAAATGGAATATTCACCGGATGCTGGAAGCTGCCGAGGCATTTCCCATCAATCTCGGATTTCTCGGAAAAGGAAATTGCTCCTCGCCCGAGCCTCTCCGCGAGCAGGTCCTGGCCGGCGTCATCGGGCTGAAACTTCACGAAGACTGGGGCACCACCCCTGCCGCCATCGACACCTGCCTGACTGTTGCGGACGAGTTCGACATCCAGGTTGCCATCCACACCGACACCTTGAACGAAGCGGGCTTTGTTGAAAGCACGCTAGCGGCTTTCAAGGGTCGCACCATCCACACCTATCACTCCGAAGGTGCCGGCGGTGGCCATGCACCCGACATCATCCGCGTCTGCGGCGAGGCGAACGTGCTCCCTTCCTCCACCAATCCGACGCGTCCCTTCACCACCAACACCATCGACGAGCATCTCGACATGCTCATGGTCTGCCACCACCTTGATTCGCGCATCCCGGAAGACGTCGCCTTCGCGGAAAGCCGGATCCGTCCGGAAACCATCGCCGCCGAAGACCGCCTTCACGACCTCGGCGCCATTTCCATGATGTCCTCCGACAGCCAGGCCATGGGCCGCATCGGCGAGACGATCACCCGCACCTGGCAGACGGCGCACAAGATGAAAGTCCAGTTCGGTAAACTCGAAGGCCCGAGCCACCCCGCCGCCGACAATTTCCGCGCCCTCCGCTACGTCGCGAAATACACCATCTGCCCGGCCATCACCCACGGCATCGCCCACGAGGTCGGCAGCATCGAAGTCGGAAAACTCGCGGACATTGTGATTTGGAAACCCGCGTTTTTCGGCGTAAAACCCGAGACGATCCTCAAGGGCGGCCTCATCGCCTGGGCGAACATGGGCGATCCGAACGCCTCCATCCCCACGCCGCAGCCGACGATGTATCGCCCGCAGTTCGGAGCGTTCGGCAAGGCCATCGCCGCCACCTCCGTCACCTTCGTAAGCGCAGCATCCCTCGAGGCCGGCACGCTCGACGAACTCGGCCTGACTAAACGCCTCGTCGCCGTGAGAAACTGCCGCTCGGTCACCAAGCGCGATCTCCCGTTCAACGATTCCCTGCCGAAGATCACGGTCGATCCGGACACCTACACCGTCACCGCCGACGGGGAGGCCCTGCGCTGTGAGCCGCTGTCCGTGCTGCCGATGGCCCAGCGGTATTTCCTGTTCTGACAGCTCCGCCAAAAAACTTCCCATGCGGCGCGGAGGGCCTAAGGTGCCGCCCTCTTACCGACTTCCTCATGACCTTTACCAAAATTCTCACCCACCCCGGCGGCTCGCATAAGGACGAGTTTCTCGCCTGCTGCCTGCTGCTCGCCGAAAATCCGGTGACCATCGTCCGCCGCGAGCCGACCGAGGCCGATCTGGCGGATCTTTTGACCGCAGTCGTCGATGTCGGCCACGAACACGCGCCGGAGCGGGGGAATTTCGATCACCACCAGTTCCCGAAGGACCATCCGCCGCTGTGCGCGCTGAGTCTGGTCTTGCAGCATCTCGGGGTTTATGAAGACGCGCTGAAGTTCTGCGACTGGCTGGAGCCAGCCGAATGGTTCGACACCCGCGGGCCGATCGAGACGGCCCGCTGGCTGGGCGTGGCGCGGGAAACCCTCTTCAAGCTCAACTC
>JAIFNK010000129.1 GCA_020047775.1 Akkermansia sp.
GCCGCTCGCGCTGGATCGGCTGGTCGATGGCACCGACGGAGGCTCCGGCTCCGACGTGGAGCGGGGTGCGGGTGAAGAGGTAGAGGATCTTGGTTTGCATGATGGGAGATTTGGGGAGCGAGGCAGGGAAGGGGAAGGCGCGGGATGTCCGGGGATGTTTCACCAGAGGGTTTTGATGCCGGGGTATTGGATGATTTTTTCATCCGAGGTAACGATGGTAAAATTGTGGATCAGGGCGGTGGCGATGATCAGGCGATCGAAGGGGTCTTTGTGGATTGGGGGCAGGGCTGCGGCTTTCACGGTGTTCTGGCGTGTCATGGAGAGTTCGTTAAGCTGATGGTTCTGCAAGAGGCGTTCATACCAGTCGAGGGGCTTGTGGTTGATGGAGAGTTTGCCGGTGGCATGCTTAATGGCCACCTCCCACAAGGATACCAGGCTAACAAACACCTCCGGCGTGCTTTCCACGGCATGGGTGGCCCGCGTGGAAAGTGAGCCCCCGGAGAGGGCGAACAACGCGCAAGTATCCAAGAGGTATTTCATCGGTATTCGCTGGGCCATTCGTCCTCCGTGAGTGCTTCAGTGGGGTCATAACCCGGCGCAAAGGTCACCCGCAGGGAGGGATCGGGTGTGAGGTTGCGCCGGAATGGTTGCGATGGGGTTTGTGGGCGGCGGCGGATTTCGGCGACTTCTTTGCCATTGCGGCAGAGAATGACGGTTTCGCCATCCTCCTCGACGGCTTTGACGAGCGCGGAAAGGCGGCTTTTCGCCTCGTGCATGTTGATGGTAATCATGGTTAGCTAGGCTAGCTAATGCGGTGGGGATGTCAAGGGCCGGGGTGGAAGTTCCAGGCGGAGCAGACGCCGAGGCCGAAGCCTTTTTCGCCCATGAGGGTGGAGCGGCGGTTTTGGATTTCCGTGCCGGAGGAGGTGCCATGCCAGTTGAGGGCGGCGGCGAGTTTTCCGGGTTCGGCGGTGATGAAATAATAGACGGAACCGGCGGGGACGGCGAGATGGGTGGCTTTGGGGCCGGGGCCTCGATCTTCCAGGCCGTTGTCCAGGGCGTAGCCGGTGACGGGGATGGGCTTGCCGGTCATGGCGGCGACGAGGGTGGCGGGGATCGGTTTGCCTTCAGGGACTTTCCTGCGTTTGGCGGCATTTCTGCCGGGACCGTCAAGGAGTTGGACCTCGCCGGTTTCATCAATCCAACTTGGCAGCCAGCCGCCTGGGTGGTCACCGATGATCGGAAAAATGGCGGGTGTCAGGAGAATCCACTTGAGGAGGAATTTTCCGTCGTGCGGGGTGAATCCGGCAGTTTTTCCTAACGGCAGCGGGAGGGTGGAGGTGGTGGATAGCTCGGCGGAGCAGAGGCGCTGCTGGCCGCCGACGAGAACGTGGTTTTCGGATTCGAAGAGGTGGGGGATGAGGTCGCGGGTGCGCGCGGGGTCGCTGTTGATTTTGTCATGGGCTTCGGCGAGGACGCCGAGTTTCCAGCCGGCGCGGAGGCGGAGGTAGTGGGCGGAGTAGAAGCGCTCGCCGTGCTGGGTGCCGGTGGCGGGATCGATGCCGATGCCGTAGTTGAACTCGGTATCGGAGAAATCGGAGTCGGATTTGAAGAACGGGCGGGCGGCGAGTTCGTCGCGGGGACGGCTGCCGAGGTAGGTGTTCCATGCGCCTTCGCTCCACCAGGGACGGAGGATGTCTTTGGAGGGCTCGCCGGTGTTGGCGACAGGAAATTTCAAGGGCTTGGGCAGGCTGGAGAAAGCCGGGTCGAAGTCCCTGGCAAGCGGGTGATAGGTGGTCGCGGTGGAGTCGGGTTTTCCGGCATCGAGAGGGCGGGGGAAGAACCAGGTGTGGGCAAGGCCTTGGATACAGACGGGAAACGGCCCGGCGGTGGCGAGCGAGCCGAATTTGCGGTCGCGGTGCTCGTCCTTTTCGGAGTAATCGCCGTTCCTGCCCCGGCGGTGGGCATGAGCGCCCTCGATGGATGCCCGGTGCAGCGCGGCGTGGAGGGCCGCATTGGTGACGGTGGGAAGCGGCCAGGCGGCACCGTGTCCCGCGAGGGAGCCGCCCATGGGACGGCCGTCGCGGAAGAAGAGGATGTCAGAGGGGTGGAGGAGGAGGGTGTTCATGCGAGGGCGTGCCTTTCGGCGGATTGATGATCGGGCAGGTTGCGGTGAATGAAGGCGAGGGTGGTGCAGAGGCCGATGATGGCCGTGAGGGCCGTTTGCGTTTCGGCATCAAGGTGGTTGAGGTAATTCGCCAATGGTTCGCGGAGTTCATCGGCGATGGCTTTCGATCCTTGGCGGGTGGCGGCGTGGTGGAATTCCTTTTCGATCAGCTCGTGCGCGGGGAATCCGGCGACGTCGGATTGACGGGAAATTCCGGTCCTGGCGGTGAGGTAGGGCTCGAGAAGCTGGCAGACGCGGTGGGGGAATTTTGCGCTGAGTTTCTGGTCGGACATGGCTTTGAAAATGGCGTCATGCAGTTCGACGGCTCCGTCGTCCCATTTTGCGCCCCATTGGGAGATTTCGCCGGAGCGTTTCATGAGCGTGATGGAAAAGGCGGAGCGGCCCACGGTGTTCTTGGCGCGTTTCTCGGCGTTTTGGGCGGCCCGGATGAGATCTTGCAGCGGGGACTTGAAGTGGGCGATGGCGATGCCGGCGGAGGCGTCGGGTGAATGTCCGTCCTTGCCTTTGATTGAAAGGGTGGACTTCGTGAATGCGCCCCGGAGTTGATTCGCAACTGCAAGCGCGGCATCCGCAGGGACGAGGGCGACCACGTCATCCCCCCCGGCATAGATGAGGAAACCGAGCGGAATGCCGGTCCTTGCATCCGGCTTTTCGACGATTTTCCGGACTTCCCCGAGCGCGAATTGGGAGAGGGCTTTACTGAAGTCGGAGTGATGTTCGCGGAGTCGGGATCCGTCCGCGAGATTTTCGCCGCTGACCCATTTACCGATGGAGTCGCCGTCGAAGGCGATGGCGGCGAGGTATTTTTCCCCGGAAGGGCGCTCCGGATCATCCTCGTCGTCTTTCCGGTTGTCGCGGGCGGCAATGGCGCGGGTGGAACGGATGGGGAAGCCATTGGAATCGGCCTTGAGACCGAGCACATCGACGAGGTAGGCGAGGTGCCAGACGCGTTTGATGAGGGAGATGGCGGAGAGGTGGTCGTCGTGCTTGAATAGATTTCGATAGTCGTTGTCCCGGATCCTCTTCCTCAACTCGTCGCTGCCACGGACGAGGGCCTGATCCTTGCCTGAGAGACTGTCTTTTTCCCCGCCATGACCGGGTGGGATTGCTTTAAAATCGCGAGTCTGGCGAACCGCGTCGAGATGCCATGCGTTCCGCTGATAGGCGGATTCGTAGTCATTTGCCAGAGGGGTGATCTGCCAGGCGATTGAGAGAAAACTATCCGTCTGGCCGAAGAAGACGGTCTGTGATTCTTCAGCGTGCAGAATGTTTTGGAAAACGAGCGACTTGAGGCAAGACTGGGCGATTTTTCGCCATTCTTGACGGATGGCCTTTTCCACGGCCTCAGCCACCGCGATCGGGTTCGGGCCATCAAGAATCGCGACGAACAGATTGGGTAGATTGGGGGTGAGTTGATCCTGTTGATGGGAGGACAATCTCCAGATGTCGGGCTGGTCGAGCAGGGGTTGGCGTTCAGAATTGGGGAAGATGAGTTCGCCTCCGCGTTCGGTCAGCTTTCTGATACCGGCCGCAGTGAGAAAGCTCAGCAGGTAGGAGCCACTCCAGAGGTCCCGGGTCGAGCGGGCGGCGGCGATGAAGTCCTGCACCGGGCCGATCTGGAACTTGATGATGATCTTAAGGGGGGTATTCATTTGGTAGGATGTTAGGGGTCGCCCCTCTTGACGCAAGCACCAAAGTCCCCGGAGACATCCCGGGATATCGCGGGTTGCCATGAGGTTTTCTTCGAGCTAGAGTGTGATCAAATCTACGGCCATGGGACTCGAAAAAATCACTCAAAAGCTCCAGGAGGCTCTTCAGTCGGCCCAGAGCATCGCCTCGAAATCCGCTCATCCGGAGTTGAAAAGCCTGCACGTCCTGCTCGCTCTCCTCCAGCAGGAAGGGGGAATCACCACGCCGATCCTGCAAAAAGCCGGCGTGGATATTTCCCGGCTTAAAATCGCAGTGGCCGCCGCACTGGCCCGGGAACCCAGTGTCCAAGGCGCATCCACCCAGCCGCAGATCAGCGTCGGGCTGCGCTCCACGCTGGATGCCGCCGACACCGCCCGCGAATCGCTTGGCGACGATTATTTGAGCGTCGAGCATTTCATTCTCGGGTCGCTGAAAGGGGATTCGCCTGCCGGAAAACTCCTCAAGGAGGCTGGTCTCGATGAAAAAAAAGCCCGCGATGCCATCACCGGCGTCCGTGGCGGGCAGAAGGTCACCGACGACTCACCGGAGGGAAAATATCAGACGCTCGAAAAATACGGCACCGACCTCACCGCCCGCGCCCGCGAGGGGAAAATCGATCCGGTCATCGGCCGCGACGAGGAAATCCGCCGCGTGCTGCAAGTGCTTTCCCGCCGCACCAAGAACAATCCGGTGCTCATCGGCGAACCCGGCGTCGGCAAGACCGCCATCGTCGAGGGACTCGCCCGGCGCATCGTTTCCGGCGACGTGCCGGATTCGATGAAGGACAAGCGCATCATCGCCATGGATCTCGGTGGTATGTTAGCCGGCGCGAAATATCGCGGCGAGTTCGAGGAGCGGCTCAAGGCGTTTCTCAAGGAGGTTACCGATTCCGAGGGCCAGATCATCCTCTTCATTGACGAACTTCACACCATCGTCGGTGCTGGTGCCAGCGAGGGTGCCGTGGATGCCTCGAACCTGCTCAAGCCCCAGCTCGCCCGCGGCGAACTGCGCACCATCGGCGCGACCACGCTGGATGAATACCGCAAGCACATCGAAAAGGACGCCGCGCTGGAGCGCCGTTTCCAACCGGTGATGGTCGGCGAGCCCTCGGTGGAGGATTCCATCGCCATCCTCCGCGGTCTCAAGGAACGCTACGAAGTCCACCACGGCGTCCGCATCCAGGACGGTGCTCTCGTCGCCGCCGCCACTCTATCCGACCGATATATTTCCGGGCGTTTCCTTCCCGACAAGGCGGTCGATTTGATCGACGAAGCCGCCGCCCGTCTGAAGATCGAGCTCGATTCGATGCCTACCGAGATCGACGTGTTGGAGCGGCAGATTCTCCAACTGGAAATGGAGAAAAAAGCCCTCGAAAAGGAAACCGACAAGGCTTCCCAAGTCCGCTTGGAAAAGGTCAAGGAAGAGCAGGCGAACCTCCGTGAAAAATCTTCCGGCCTCATGGCCCAGTGGCGAAATGAAAAGGCGATCATCGACCTGGTCCGCGCCGCGCAGGGGAAAATCGAGACGCTCAAGGGGGATACCGAGCGCGCCCAGCGCATCGGCGATCTCACGAGAGCCTCCCAAATTACCTACGGTGATTTGCCCGAGGCCCATCGCGAGCTGGAAGCCGCCAAGGAACAACTCGCCATGCGCCAGACCCAAGGCGCACTGCTCAAGGAGGAAGTCACCGAGGACGACATCGCCCGCATCGTTTCCTCGTGGACCGGCATTCCCGTGAACCGCTTGCAGGAGGGCGAGAAACAAAAACTCGTCAGCATGGAATCCCGTCTCGGCGAGCGGGTCGTCGGACAGAAAAAGGCCATCAAAGCCGTCGCCAACGCCGTGCGCCGCGCTCGGGCCGGATTTCAGGATGAAAACCGCCCGATTGGTTCGTTCATTTTCCTCGGCCCCACCGGCGTCGGAAAAACCGAACTCTCCAAAGCGCTGGCGGAATTTCTCTTCGACGACGAGGGCGCGATGATCCGCATCGACATGTCCGAATACATGGAAAAACACAGCGTTGCCAGGCTCATTGGTGCGCCTCCCGGCTACGTCGGGTACGAAGAAGGCGGCCAACTCAGCGAACGCGTTAGACGCAAGCCATACTCCGTGGTGCTTTTCGACGAGATTGAAAAAGCCCACCCCGATGTCTTCAACGTCCTGCTCCAGGTGCTCGACGACGGCCGCATCACCGACGGCCAGGGCCGCACCGTGGACTTCCGGAACACCGTGCTGATCATGACATCCAACATCGGCTCGCAGTTCATCCTGCACGAGGAAAACGTCGAGCAACGCGAAGCCAAGGTCACCGAAGCGCTGCGCGGCCACTTCCGCCCCGAGTTCCTCAACCGCATCGATGAGATCATCATTTTCGACCGCCTCAAGCGCGACGAAATCACCACCATCGTCGATCTGCAACTCGCCCGCGTCCGCCAGCGCCTCGCGAAACAAGGCCTCGGCCTCGCGCTATCAGAAGCCGCCAAGGAACACATCGGTGACAAGGGCTATGATCCGATTTACGGAGCGCGGCCGCTCAAGCGTGTTATCCAACACCTGCTGCTAGATCCGCTCAGCCTGGACGTGCTCGACGGCAAGTTCATCGACGGAGACGTGATCCAAGCCGATGTGGAAACCGGGGAGATTGTCTTCAGGAAGTGATGTCGGATAGACACGCGGTCCGGCCTTGAATCACCCCAACATTTCCATCAGATACCCGAAAACATCGGAATTCCTCACCATCCCGGTGAACCGTTCCGACTGCGGACCGAGTGCCGAAATCAACGTCGGATCCGAGGTGTGGGTTGTCCCGGTCCAGCCGATGCCGGTGTGGTTTCCAGCGAACTGCCCGAGCAATCCTTCCGGCTTCCCGAGCTGCTCGTTCCACTCGATGACCGGGTGTTTCCGGACGATTTCGAAAAGCGCCTCGG
>JAIFNK010000318.1 GCA_020047775.1 Akkermansia sp.
ATGATCCCACGTTGATCTACGGTCATCACTTCGGGGAATTCATCGATGAGAACTTCGAGTTCAAGCCGGCCGCCGGCATTGCGCGGTATTTCCAGATCCCCACGCACCGGGCTTTTCCCGGGCCACCAAAATCATGAAAAAAATCCACTCATTCATCGGCATCGGCCTTTTGCTTCTGCTTGCCCTCGGCTTCTCGTTATGGGTGTTCGGAGCGCTGAGCTACGACGGCCCCGGTGGCTGGTTCGCTGCGTTGACCGCGCTTTGCCTGCTGGCCGTCATGATCGTGCTGAAATTCCGCCGCCGGGCCTGGGGCGTGTGGGGCGTTTGTCATGCCGCAGTCCTTGTTTGGTGGTTGACGCTGAAACCACCAGTAGATGCCGAGTGGCAGGCGGACGTCGCACGGCTCGCAACAGCCAACATCGATGGCGACGTGGTCACATTCCGCAACGTGCGTGATTTTCAATATCGGAGCGAGACCGACTTTACGCCCCGTTGGATCACGAGGGAAGTCCGGTTCTCATCGCTCACGGGAGTGGACATCGCGGTCAATTACTGGGGCTCCCCGTGGATGGCGCACCCGATCTTCAGTTTCCAGTTTTCCGACGCGCCGCCGCTTGCGTTCTCGATCGAGACCCGCAAGCGCGCCGGCCAGAGCTACTCGGCCATTGGCGGGCTCTACCGGCAATTTTCGCTCGCCTGCATCGTCGCTGAAGAACGCGACGTGCTCGGCCTGCGGGCGGCCCACCGCGAGAACGAGGACGTTTACCTCTATCACACCACGCTTACGCCAGAGCGCGCCAGCAAGCGCTTGCTCGAATACATCACGACCATCAACTCACTCGCCCGGAACCCCCGCTGGTACAACGCCATCACCACGAACTGCACTACCGGTATCCGCTCGCAGAACACCCATGGCGATCGCCTGCCCTGGGACTGGCGCATCCTCGTCAATGGCAAGGGTGATGAAATGATGTTCGAGCGTGGTGTTCTGGAAACCCGCGGGTTGACCTTTCCGCAGCTCAAGCAGCGAGCCCACGCCAACTCCGCCATCAAGGCTGCCGACGGCAGCTCCGACTTCTCCGTGCGGATCCGCGAGGACCTCTCTCAGGCAAGACCATGAGACCATCCTTGATGAAACCGACACTGTGGAAATCACCATCTCTTCGCCTACCGCGCTTTTCCCTGAAGTATCGTGACCTGATGGAAGGGCAGGGGATTGACGATTTGCGGCATGTCCCGGATGAATAGGTCCGTGGAGCTTTGCTCATGAAAAGTGCCTCCTGGTAGTATTTGCAGTCGAGGATCAGTTTCCGGTCCGGCCAGACCCTCGGGAACCTTCAGCCCGCGCTTCATGCAGAATTGAAGAACCGCAGTCACGGGATGGGCCTCTTGGACGAGCAGTGCGGGCGGCGCGCGCCACGTTGCCACGCAGCGCGGTCTGGGTCTTGGGCGCGTATTCCGCATGATGCCCGGCATTCCGCAGCGCGTGCATCAGTTCCACGATGTTGTGGGTGGTCCGATCCCGGTCCTCGAAGAGGAAAACCACCACCCGCAGTGCGCGGGTATTGGCACCCATTCCTGCCGCGGCGATGATCCGTCTCTTGCCATGCCCCCGGGCCACCAGCAAGCCCTCGCTCTCCACTGTATTCCGCGTCGCTCCCAATTCCCGCGCCAGCCGGATCCCCCCCGGCATCTGCCCGCTCCAACTCGCCGCGCACATGCGCCGCCAGCTGCAAATCCACCGAAGGTCGTTGCCAAATCGACATCACACCAAAACCGGCATATTCGGAGGGATAGCTGGTAAGTAAAATGATCTTGGCGCGGGGCAAATTCTGCAGGAGTATCCGAAAAAAGTAGCCACAAATCCCCCAGTCCGATCCCAAACCCCGGTAGAACAATGAAACCCAAATCCACACTCCGTTCTTTCCTCGCCCACATCGGCCCGTGAACCATCGTTCCCATCCATCGCTGCAGTTCAAACCCATCAGTGGGGCCTGCACCAAGCCAACCGCAGGCGGCATGCTCCGGAACCCCGGCATCCCCGCCAACATCGGCGGTCGGCTGCTGGCCATGCTGCTGACTATCCTCCTGGCTGCGGGCACGCTCCCGGCTGCCGGCCAGATGGCGGCGACTTCCAATGGCAAGTTTGTCGGCAACGTTCTCAAATCCACCACGCCTGATCCCGTTTATGACACCTACTGGAATCAGGTAACGCCTGAAAACGCCGGAAAATGGGGGAGCGTGGAAGCGACGCGTGATGTGATGAACTGGACCCAGTTGGATTTCATGTATGCCTACACCCGCGCCCGTGGCATCCCGTTCAAACAACACACCTTTGTCTGGGGGCAGCAAACTCCCGCTTGGGTCACCACCTTGCCCGCAGCCGAACAACGGGAGGAAGTCGAGGAATGGATCGCCGCCTTCGCCGCCCGCTATCCGAATACCGAATTCATCGACGTGGTCAATGAGCCAATACCCGCTCCTGCGGCATACCGGGCGGCGCTCGGTGGCGCCGGTGCGACCGGCTGGGACTGGGTGATCTGGTCCTTCGAAAAAGCCCGCCAGTATTTCCCCAATGCCAAGTTGTTGCTCAATGACTACAGCGTCCTCAGCTCTGACAGCAAGACGACTCAGTATCTGACCATCATCAACCTGCTCAAGGACCGCGGCCTGATCGATGGCATCGGCGAGCAGGCCCATTTCTTCGAGACCACTTCCCTCACCACCCTTCAGAACAACCTGAACCGGCTCGCCGCCACCGGCCTGCCGATCTACATCTCGGAACTGGATATCCATATAGCCGATGACACCGCCCAGTCCAACCGCTATCAGGAATTATACCCGATCTTCTGGACCAACCCGGCAGTCCGCGGCATCACCTTCTGGGGTTACAAACAAGGCGCGATCTGGCGAACCGATGGCTACCTGCTGAGAAGTGATGGCAGCGAACGTCCGGCCATGACCTGGATGAAAAATTACATGGCCGCGAATCCCCAGTCATTCAGCGCGTCAGTCACCGCACCGACAAACGGCCAGAGTTTGAGCAATGTGTCACCCGTCTCCGCATCGGCCACCGTCACCTACGGCAACGCTCCGTTCAACGTGACATTCCAGAGGAAACTCAATTCCGAAACTAATTTCACCACGGTCAGTTCGGATAACACTGCGCCCTACACGGCGGATCTGGGCAATCTGCCGGTGGGGATCTATCAGGTCCGCGTGATCGTGACCGGCGGTGGCTCCGCCACAGTCACCTCCACCGCCAACACCTTCAACATCTTCCCTGCCGCAGGCGGCACCTGGCTCGGCACCTCCGGCAACTGGAACGACAGTGCCATCTGGTCCGGCGGCACCATCGCCAATGGGGCCGACTCCACCGCCAGCTTCACGGGTTTGAACATCGCCGCAGACCAAACCATCACCTTGAACGGCAACCGCACCATTGGAAACATCGTCTTCACCGATGCCACCACCCCTTCGCACAACCTGTCCATCTCGGGTGCCGACACCCTCACGCTTGATCTCGTCAGTGGTGCCCCTGTCATCAATGTCACCCAGGCCAACCGCAGGCTCACCATCTCAAGCGTGGTCGCTGGCAATGATGGCTTGCAGAAAGCCGGACTTGGAACGCTCACCCTTTCCGGCGGCAACACCTACACCGGCGCGACCACGATCAGCTCCGGCACGCTAAGACTGGAGGGAGACGCGTTCTCCGCAACCGCGCGAAATTACTCGATCAGCTCGGGAGCCGTTTTGGATCGGGCGGCGGGCCAAATCCCCACGGGCACGACGACGATTTCCGGCAGCGGCACTCTCCGCATCTCTAGCGGGGGGCTTAGCGCGGGCAGCGATGGTCGCGATCTAAACCTCAGCATGGGTATCGGCGGTCTGATCGACATCCAATCCGGTATTTACAACGGCGGCTGGCAGGCTATCAACTGGTCTGGCAACCAAGCGACGTTGAATGTGGCCGGGTCGCTCAACATCGTGGATGGACAAGCCATCACTGCCGCCGCTCTGACGGGTGCAGGCACGATCAATTCGACCATCGACGGGGGGGCGGCCGCCAATTTCACCCTCGGAGTGGGCAACGGCACCGGCACGTTCAGCGGCACCATCACCGCCGCAGGCACACGTGCCATTTCTTTGGTAAAAAGCGGCACCGGCACCCAAACCTTCTCTGGCAGCACCACCTTCAGGGGCACCACCACCGTCAATGGGGGAACCTTGCAATATGCGAAGGCAAGTTCACTCTATGCCGGAGTCACCACCGACTGGGTCAAAACCAGGATCACGGTCAATAACGGCTGCACCATCGCCTTCAATGTCGGCGGCACGAATGAGTTCACATCTGGAAACGTGACCACTCTTCTGAGCGGTCTCGGCGGAGCCGTGACCAACAACGGCCTGCGGGCGGGATCAACCATCGCCTTCGACACCACCAACGCCGGCGGCGGCACATTCACCCTGGCCGCTGTCATCGCCAACACCACCGGCACGGGTGGCGGGGCGGTGGGTCTCAGAAAGATGGGTGCCAACAGCTTGGTTCTCTCCAACAACAACACCTACACCGGCACCACCATCGTGGATGATGGCACGCTCGCGGTCACGGGCTCCCTTGGCACCACCGCGGTCAGCGTCAATGGCGGCACCCTCGCAGGCAACGGAAACTTCGGTGGCAATGTCACCATCGCCGCAGGTGCGGCTCATTCTCTTGCAGTCGCCTCCACCACCGCAGGTCAGGACACCAGTGTGATCACCGGAACACTGGCGATCGATGAAAGCACCCTCAATCTCACCGCTGCGTCAACACCCGCTGTGGGTGTCTATGTGCTCGCTACCGCCACTGCCGGCATCACCGGCTTTCCCCTCTTCATCAATTACAACGGCATCACTGGAACGGTTACCGTGGATTCAGCGAGCACTCCCAAAAGGCTGCTGCTCACCGTCACCGGCAGTCCCTACGCCACCTGGGCCGCCACCAACGCCTCTGGCAGCGACCCGGGCGACGACTTCGACAACGACGGGGTTCCCAACGCCATCGAATTCGTGCTCGGCGGCGGCAAGAACACCAACGACCGCGGCAAACTCCCCACCGTGGCCACCCCCGGAACCAACATGACCTTCACCTTCGTGCGTGATCGGGATTCGGCTGATCCCGGCGTGAGTGTCAAAATCGAAGTCGGCACCGACCTGGCCACCTGGCCGGAATTCTTCACCGTGGGTGCGGATCATGCCAGTTCCACCGCCGGCGTCACCGTCGCCGACAACCTGGACGGCACCGACACCATCACCCTCACGGTGCCGCAGGATGTCGCCAGGAAATTCGCCCGCCTCAAGGTGGTGATCACCCCGTAATCCCACACTGGCGTGCAACCCGATCATCACCCCCAACGGCTGTTTCAGGAGCCATCCGTCAAAAGCAATTTCCTAGCAATCGACAAGCTGCCTTTCGCCATGCAGGATCACGGCAATCCCGCTCGCTTCCGCAACGTCTGGATCCGCGAGCTCAAGGATTGATCCTCACCACCCCGACTCTTCCCCATCATGAAACCCGTTCGTCTCATCACGCTGCTGCTTGCCATCTCTTCGCTGTTAGCCGCGGAAGATGTCAGGCTTTCCTCGCTTGATCTCAAACACATGCAGCAGCGCGACGGCAACCCCGGAGTCGATAAGGCGGCGCATGGCAATAAGGAGGTCGCGAAGCCCCTCAGCATCGCAAGCAAGACCTATGAGCACGGCTGCGGCACCCTGGCACCGAGCGTGCTTCACCTCGATCTCAAGGGTGGCAGCAGTCGTTTCACCGCCCAGGTGGGCGTTCAGGATGAAGGAAACGCGAAGAACAAGACCGGCGCGGAGTTCATCATCGAAGGCGATGACAAGGTGCTGTGGACCAGTCCGCTGATGCGAGAGGGCATGGCCGCACAGGCTTTCGATCTCGATCTAAGCGGCGTGAAAAAACTGGTGCTGCGGGTGAATGGCGGCTTCGACAGCGCCATCGATGGCAAGCCCAACAAGGCGAACTGGGCGGAGGCGGTGTTCCATGTAACGGGAGCAAAACCCGTGACCACGGCGGCTCCAGCCACTCCGCCGCGCTGGATTCTGGGCGAGGGCCTCACCACCGAGTGGCATGTCGGCAAGGACGCGCGCCTGCCGCATGCGGATTTCATCGAACAGGGCGGCCTGCGTGTGGGACAGGTGGTGCATTACCGCGTGGATGGAAAACATGCGCTCTCGATGAAACGCAGCGTCGTTTGGCCGTCGCTGCGCAAAGGCAAGAACGGCATGTTCGACGGCGTGATCCGCCACTATGATTCAATGGAAGCCGAGCCGGCGATCACCGTGGACGGCGCTCCTCTCGGAGCCATCACCGTGGAGCGCGTGCTGCTGGATGGCACGCTCACCATCCAGGGCCGGACCGCTCACGACCTAACAGTGGACCGCTGCTCCTTCCCCAGCACTACCAAGCCAACCGCCATCGACCGCTGGAAAATCCGCAACACCGGCAAGTTTCCACATACGGTGGCTGTGGCCCCGCTTGCCGCGAAGTTCGAGATTGAAGGCCCCTATGGCCTCAACGTCGCGGAGGTTTCCTGCACTGCGCCCGCCACCACCGTGCTCGAACCCGGTGCGGAGATGAGCTTCGCGGTTCTGTTCGGCGGTCGCCTCGCAAACGAACTCTTGCCCGTGATCGACATCGCCTCGGAGGAAAAGGCGCGCCGCTCCTACGTGCAGGGACTCCAGCGTGATCTCCGCCTTGAGACGCCCGATCCAGAGCTTGATCGCGCCTTCG
>JAIFNK010000209.1 GCA_020047775.1 Akkermansia sp.
CGGAGCGCTTCCGACACGGATCTGTGGAAAGCCTTGGAAGCCGCCCACGCAGACCGCTTTGTGCGGGAGCTTCCGGATCAACTCGACACCAACGTCGGCGAGCGCGGTGTGAAGCTCTCCGGAGGCGAAAAGCAGCGGATTTCGATCGCCCGGGCGCTGCTCAAGAACGCGCCGATCCTGCTGCTGGATGAAGCGACCGCTTCGGTCGATTCGGAGACCGAGCGGCTGATTCAGGACGCCTTGGATCGCCTGATGGAAAACCGCACCGCCTTCGTCATCGCCCACCGGCTCTCGACGATCCAGAACGCCGACCGGATCTATGTGTTGGAAAAGGGGAGAATCATCGAACAAGGCACCCACGGCGATCTTCTTTCCCAAGGCGGGAAATACGCGGAGCTGTGCCGCACATCATTCCTCCTGCCGGAATCCCTGAAGGCGAATTGATTTTTCCCGCTAGAAATCGCTTTCCACCATCCGCCGGCGTTGTCGTCCGATGCCACCCGCAGTTGACCGGCCTATCCGGTGCGAGGGAAACTCTCCGGACCGCCGATTCCCTTGGGGGCAACAAGACGTCCGCAACGGACCCCCGAGGAAACTTGGATTTCCGCCTTGTCGTATCGGTTCGCGATTGTTTGCCTGCCCACCCATGGCCGCCACCCAGAATACCATCGCACTGGTTTACGATTACGACCAGACGCTCAGCCCGCGCTACATGCAGGACGACGTGGTGTTCCCCGAGTTTGGAATCGATCCCGCGCAGTTCTGGGCGAAGTGCAACTCGCTCGTCCACGACCAGAAATGGGACGGCGAGCTCGCCTACATGAAGTGCCTGCTCGACTACCTTGGCATGGACAATGTCACCAACGCCCGCCTTACCGAGCTCGGTGCCGGGCTCAACTTCTTCCCCGGACTCCCCGAGCTCTTCGAAGCCCTGCCGAAGGCCGCGCTGCGTCCGGAACACGACGCCGCCGGAATCAAAATCGAGCACTACATCATTTCCTCCGGCCTCAAGGCCCTGCTCGACGGCTCACGCCTCAAACCCTACGTCAAAGCCATGTTCGGCTGCGAATTCGGCGAAGATGCCGAGGGCCGCATCAGCTTCCCCAAGCGTGCGATCTCCCACACCACCAAAACCCAGTTCCTCTTCCGCATCAACAAAGGCATGCTCGGTTACGACCAGGACGTGAACGACCACATGCCCCCCGACCAGCGCCCCATCCCCTTTGAAAACATGGTCTATGTCGGCGACGGCCCGACCGATGTTCCCTGCTTCACCGTCATGATGAGAAATGGAGGCCAGGGCATCGCTGTTTACAATCCCGAGGACGCCACCGGCCGCTCCTTCCGGAAATGTTTCCAACTCTCCACCCACGCCGGCCGCGTGAAGCACATCGCCCCCGCCGACTACCGCCAAGGCTCGCACCTCTGGCTCCTCCTTCAGGAAATGGTCACCGAAACCGCCGACCGCATCCTCCGCCGCCGCTCCGAGGAGCGCGACAATGCCACGGTCGCCGCGCCGACATTCTAACCCACATGATCGGGGAGCCCCTCGATCAGCCCCAAAACCCGCCCGGCATGGCCGTCGCACCCTCGTTGCGGATGCGTTGTAATTTTCCGAAAATCCCCGGAGTAGCCGCCCTTTTCGCGCCCGGATCGGGAGGTCGCACGGTTTTGGTTTCGCACTCCGCGAGGGTCCTCCCCGCGAAACTCGTTTCTGTTGAGTGAAAGCGGAAGAATTGATGATCACGCGCTTGGACATTCCGCGCCGGCTGCGCTAGCACCACCGGCGTGAATTCATGGTACCCAGCGGTCGAAGTGGTGAAAAGTTGTCTCAAGGCGGGCGTCGGCGAGTTCGTCGTCTGTGCCGGGGCGCGGAATGCGGCATTGCTCGAAGCGCTGGCGCGGGCGGAAGCGGCGGGGTTGGTGCGCGTCTGGCGGCATTTTGAGGAGCGCAGCGCAGGGTTTTTCGCGCTCGGGCGGACGATGGAAACCGCGCAACCGTGCGCCGTGATCACCACCAGTGGCACGGCGGTGGCGGAGCTTTTACCGGCGGTGATCGAGGCGCATTACCAGGGCCGCCCGTTAGTGGCGATCACCGCGGACCGTCCCGCGGCGTTTCGCAGGACCGGTGCGCCGCAGACCATTGAGCAGCCGGGGATTTTTGGAAATCACGCGTGGCGGGGGACATTCGCCGATTGGGATGGAAACCAGCCGCTGCACCTGAACGTCGAGTTCGAAGAAGCCTTCGAGGCCGGCGATCAAAATTTCGCGGGCGAAGCGCTCGGGGAATTCCAGCCAGTGAAGGAGCGGCTCAACGTCGCCGCGCTCGCCCGCTGGCTGCGCGAAGGGCACTCCCAAGGCATCGTCGTGCTGGTCGGTGGGCTGGAACCAGACGAGCGTGAAGACGTCTTCCATTTCTGCCAGGATCTCGGCGCTCCGGTCCTCGCCGAGGCGACCAGCGGCCTTCGCGAGGCGCTGCAATCGCTCGCCATCCACGATGCCGACCGCGTTTTAAAATCCCGCCCGCCGGGGAAAATTCTCCGCCTCGGCGAGGTTCCCAGCGGCCGTTTTTGGCGCGATCTCGAAGAACTTCCGCAAGTGTCCGTTTGGTCCGTCTGCCGCAACGGCCTGCCCGGCCTTGCGCGGGAATCCGGTGTCGTCCGTGGCCAGTTGGACCGCGTGATCCAGGCGCTCGGGCCCATCGAACTCGCTGACGACGCGCTCGACTACCTGACCGGCGCCGGGAGCCGCGCGGTGAAAATCGACGAGTTGTTGGAAATCTATCCGGACAGCGAGCCCGCGCTGCTCCGCACGTTATCGCACTACGCCTCGATCGGTGGCGGGCTTTTCCTTGGCAACAGCATGCCGATCCGCGAGTGGAATCTTTTTGCCCAATGGCTGCGCCCGGTCCCGTCCGTCCGCGCGAACCGCGGCGCGAACGGCATTGACGGGCAGGTCAGCACCTGGCTCGGCTGGTCCGCCGATGTCAGCGAGACGTGGGCCGTCGTCGGCGATCTCACCGCGCTTTACGATCTGGCAGCCCAATTCGTGCTCGAACAAATCCACTGCCAAGGCCGGGTGCTCGCCGTCATCAACAACGGCGGCGGGAAAATCTTCGAACGCCTGCCGCGCCTCCAGTCGATGAGTCCGCGCGCCATCGAGTGGATGACCAACCCCCAATCGGCGGATCTATCCGGCGTCGCGACCCTCTGGGGCATGGACCATCTCCGCATCCGCACGGTGGATGATTTCGACAAATTCGCGGCCGGGGAAAAGACCCTGCTGCTGGAAATCGTCCCCGATGCCGCCCAGACCCGTGCTTTCTGGGCGGCGTGGGACCGCATCGCCCATTGAAAAATCGAAATCCTTCCCTTGCCAAGCCCGGCAAGGCCCGTTACCCATTCCGCCTCAGCGCAAGCGCACTGGTCCCGTGGTCCAATGGATAGGACGATGGCCTCCGAAGCCGTAGGTAGTGGTTCGATTCCACTCGGGACCACCAGCCGTAACTGCTTGGTAATTAAATAATTACAAGCACAAAATCGCCTCGATGTCTTCCCGGACTTCGCCCAGGCGGTCGCGGCGACGCGTGAGGCAGACAACGTCGAGCGCCCCAGCCTGCGGCTTTGGGAGCGGGATCGATGCACTCGGCGCGGGTTTCGGCTTCGTTTATGATGGGTGGGTGACGGGATTGACGGGATTGACGCCAAGAGTCGTGTCAATAGCGTCAACCGTGTCATCTCGGTCACTACTGTCATCATGACGGCTGCTGGCAAGTTCATCTCACAACTCCCCGCTGAAGGCTTGATGAAGCTGGGATTTTTCCAACGCCTCCAGCGCGGCGGGCTTTTGCTGGTGATTGCGGCGGAAATGTCGATGCCTCCACGGAAAACGAACCCAAGAGGCCCCATCCCGTCTGCGGGTCAGCCTGTTTGCCGCTCCCGTCGAGGAGCCGGCTTCCGCCCGTGCGAACTCCTAGCAGCCGGACGAAACCAGCGGGCAGGGAATCGCGACCACCTGCATGCCGGCCCGTTGCGCCGCGAGGATGCCGGCCGGGGCGTCTTCCAGCGCCAGGCACTTCGCCGGATCCACACCTAGCAATTTCGCGGCTTTGAGAAAAATATCAGGTGCGGGTTTTCCATCGACCACGTCATCGGCGGTCACCACCTCGTCGAACCAATCCGACACGCCGACGATCTTGAGCGTCTTCTCGATCACCATGCGCGAGCCGCCGGTTGCGATCGCCAGCGGCATCTTGCCACGGAGACCTTCGGCGAATTCGGCCACTTCCTCGATCAGTGTCACCATGTTCAGCCGCTTCAGGAATGCCTCCCGCTTGGCCATCGCCACCTTCGCCGGATCGAGCATCAAATCGTATTTGTCATTGAGCTCCACGACGATGTCCTTCGTCGGCCGGCCACCCATGGCGAAAAACACATCCTCCTTGAATACACCGTGGGCTCCGTAGAGTGCCAGTGCCTCACACCAGGCGTCGAAATGAGCGGGCATCGAGTCAACGAGCGTGCCGTCACAATCGAAAATCACCGCGTCAAAACCAATCGAGGGGAACAAAAAGGGACCGATGCTTGCCATATGGCCGCACGGCTTATGCACAGGAACGCGGCTTGGCAAGAGCCGTCGTTGGAAAATTTGCGACACTGTCGCAAGAGTGCCGAAATGGTCACCGTCAACCCAATGCGACCGACTGGTTTTCGTAGATCCCGGCGCTAACAGCCTTTGGTTGGCTGCCGGGATTTTCGAAGGAAACCTGGCCCCGCACGATCACGCCGGGCGCGAATTTCAACGGACCCTTCACGGTCAACGAGTCGCAATCGATCAGACCCGGCACGCCGAGCCCTTCGATCTGGTCCACCAGCTTGTATTCGTCGGAAAGCGAGACCACCGGCGGCACGCCGTGGCGTGAGGCGGCGAGGCGCACCTGGCCGTTTTCCAGCACTTCGTAGGCGTCGGACCGCAGAGCGAGCAGGTCGCCGGTGGTCTTGACCGGAGCGAACCGGCTGCGCGGCACGTCGATGGCCGCCGCCCCCTCGAAGCACTCGATGGCCGCGCCCATGGCGGTTTCGAGTTGCACGACGGGCGTCGATGTTTTGTCGCGCGGATCCACGGTCTTGTTGTTGCGGATCATCGGCAGCGGCAACACGCCGGAATCCGCCGCGAGCTGCTCCTTGAGCAGGTCCAGCCGGAGCCACAAGCTGTTCGTATTGAAATACTGATGGCGGTCGATGTCCTGGAACGCCGCGCTGTCCTCATCGGGAGTTTGCGCCACTTCCCGGAGCAGCAGGCGCCCGTCCGATTTCCGCACGGCAAGATGGCCGCCCTTGCGATCCGCCGCCGTCCGCCGCGTGACTTCCATCAGGAACGGTGCGCCGGACTTCGCGAAATAGGCCAGAATCGCCGGGTCCAGAACCGCCCCGAGATTATCGGAATTCGAGACAAAGGCGTATTTCACGCCTTCCGCCAGCAAACGGTCCAGCCAACCGCTGCCAACCAACGCCGGGTAAAGGTCACCGTGACCCGGCGGGCACCATTCCAGATCCGGGTCGGCGGGCCATGACACGGGCTCAAACGTCGCCGCGTCGATCTTGGGAATCTGGTTCTGCATCAACTCCACCTCGGCTGCGTCCGCGAGTCCCTCCGCCCGGTATTTTTCCAAATGGCCCAGCGTGTCGCCACTGGTGCTGAAGCTGTTCATCAGGAGCAGGCGCACCTTGGCGCCACTGGATTTCCGCAGGTCGAGGATCTGTCGCACCATCAGGTCGAGGAAATTCACCCCGTCGCGCACGGCGAGCAGGCTCTTCGGCCCTTGCAGGCCCATGCTGGTGCCCAGTCCGCCGTTGAGTTTGATGACCACCGCCTGGGCAAGCAGCGCCGCGTCCGCCGCTCCCGCCGCAGCGATGGCATCAAACGACGGCAGCCCGACTGCTGGAGAAATCGATTCCTCCGGGATCATTCCTGTTTCGTTGCGCATCAGCGCCTCGTAATTCCGGTGGAAGGCTCGGATGGCGGCATCCCCCATCCCGGCGGCGGTCATTTTGGTCTCGAAAGCAGCGAAATTTCCCATGTGTTTGTATCGGTTCGTCGCGAATTTGAACGGGCCAGCATCCGGGGTCACGCCGAAAATTCCCTTTCGACAGGTCCATCCAGAGGCCGGACCGACGCTCGTAAAGAATCTTGCGCCGGCACCGATCCGATGTATTGGGTAAAAACCCATCCTGTATTTTAATTCTCAGTGAACTTTCCCGTCCCACGCGCCGTTCTTGCATGGATCATTTGCTCGGGATTCGCGCCGGTGTCGGCGGATTGGCGGGATGAAATCGGACTCACCCGATTGCAGCTGATCGCCGGCAGCGAGCTGCCAACCGCGCCGAGCCAAGGGCTCACCCAAGTGGAGGCGGATGAGGCTGCGGGCAGCTTCGAGCCGGACACCTCCCACCCGCTCTTCGCCGGCAAGACCTTCAACCACAAATCCGGCTCATCCGGCATCAGCGGCCACGCCACGACGGTCGCCTCGTTTTTCTACGGATCGTCCAGCCAGCTGCCCGGGGCCTGTGCCGTGAATCTCTATGCCGCGGACAATTGGCTGAATTCCGATTTTCTCGGAACGGGCACGAACAGCGCACCATTGATCGAATCAAGCGCCGTCCAAAACCACAGTTGGATCGGAGTTCTCAGCGAGTCCTTCACTTCCACCCAAGCCACGGAGGTCGGCCGCCGACTCGATTTCGCCATCGACCGCGATGGGTTTGTCAGTGTCGTGGGCGTCAACAATGGC